>JANORU010000545.1:0-1775 GCA_031415475.1 Hyphomicrobium sp. | reverse complement strand
ACGATATCGGCGCCGAGGTCGGTTTTTTCCCGGGGATCGATGACCTCCGATCGCCGCTCGGAGCCAAACGTTGTGCGCCACGCCGCCGACGGCTGTTTTTTGGCTGGCGCATCAGGGGCGGTCGAGAGATCGAGTGTAATGACGGTCAGGCCTGATTTTCCGGCCTGCCCGGCATGCGCGCTCGGGTTACAGACGAGCGCCGCCGCTATTGCTACGGCAACCCTAGGCCACGTTCGCATCCAGCCGCTTGATCGTGCCGGCGAAGCCATCTCAGGGCTCCTCAGAAAAATCCGGATTATAGCCGGTCGCGATATGGAATATGCAGCTCCGCTCTCGTTTTGGTCTGATTCTGGCCTAGAATGAACTCTGACCTGACGGCAACCGGCGCAACCCATCCCGCCAAGGCGAAATCTTCGACGCGATCATGAACTTTCTCGCTAACGATATGCCGTCAGGGCTCGCTCGCTGGACCAGCCGGCTGGCATTCTTTTCTGTTGGACTGCTGGCGGTGGTGGCTGTGCTCCACCGCGCGTTCGGAATGCCGACGCCGGTGGCCTTCGTGGCGGCGGGGATCGCCTATCTCGGGTCTCTGGCCGCCGTTCTGATGGCGGCGGCTGCTGCGGTCCACATTTGGCGCAGCGGCGGAGCCGGAGCTTCGCGGGTTGTCGCCGGGCTGGTGCTTGGATTGCCGGTCGTGTTGCTCCCTGCGCTCCTGGCGATCGCCGCCCGCGATACGGCGCCGCTCAATGACGTGACGACCGACCCCGCCAACCCGCCGCAATTTTCCGAACTCGCAGCGCTGCGCTCGACGGCGGAAAACCCCGCCAAGTATCCGGGCGGACGGACTGCCGACCTTCAAAAACGTGCCTATCCAGATTTGCAGCCGTTGCTCATCAACCGGCCGGCGGTCGAGAGCTACGATCTGGTCCTCGATGTCTTGAAACGGCTGCGATACGACGTCGTCACCGAGCCACCGCAACCCTCCGACGATGTTGCCGCTCTCGCGCCGGGCGGCGTCATCGAGGCGATCGATCGCACCCTCGTGCTCGGCTTTTACGACGACATCGCCGTGCGCGTCACAGGCAACGAGGTCCAATCGCGCATCGATTTGCGCTCCGCATCGCGCTACGGCCGCATCGATTTCGGCCGCAACGCCGAACGCCTGCGCGAAATGCTGAAGGAGATCGTCATCCGGCTGGAAGCGACGGTGCCGGCAGCCGGCAGCGAGCCAGCCGGCAAGCTGGCGAACAAGAAATCCCTCAAACGGCCGAAAGACGCCGATCCATCGTCAGAGGACCTTCGCAAGTCACGAGACCGCGCTCGAACAAGCTCTCGACGTGCGCAAGAACGGAAAGAGCCGCCGCCTTGAGCAGTTTTTCGTCGAGCCCGCTGTAGATGCGCGCGACGATCGCCGGAATGGTTTGGTGGCCCGACCGGATCGCTTCCATGATCGCCTGCTCGCGCCATTTGCGATGCACGAGATAGGCTTTGACCGTGCGCTGCGGCGTCTCGAGCCGGCCGCCGTGACCGGGCAGGTACAGCCGGTCGCGGCGCGGCAGCAGAATTTCGAGGCTGCGAATATAGTCGGTCATGCGGCCTTCGGGAGGCGCGACCACCGTCGTGTTCCACGCCATGACGTGATCGCCGGAAAACACGGTTTTCTGTTTGGCCAGCGCAAAGCACAGGTGATCGGGCGCATGGCCGGGCGTGTGCAAGGCTTCGATCTGCCAATCGTCACTGGTAACGGTATCGCCGTGGCGAAGTGCGATGTCCGG
>JANORU010000544.1:0-3250 GCA_031415475.1 Hyphomicrobium sp. | reverse complement strand
ATGCCGGCATCGACCCGATGAAGCCGGTCGTGACAACTTGCGGATCGGGCGTCACCGCCTCCATGCTATCCCTCGCCTTGGCCGTTCTCGGCCAGACCAATGCGGCGGTCTATGACGGCGCGTGGGCGGAATGGGGTCAGGACGGCAGGGGACTTCCCGTCGCCACCGGTCAAGCGGACTGAACGCGCTCACGCCTCCGGAAAGTACTGATAGATCCAAGTCTCGGTCAGCGGCCGGCCGTTGTGGCGCAGGAACGCGCGCAGATCGACCGGCTCGTTGCCGGGGGCTTCGAGATCGAAGATCGCTCGCCACCGTTCATGCTGATCGACGACGGGGTGCGTGTAGGCCCTCTGAATTGTGCCGCGCGACGGGGTGACGACGAGTTCAACGCCATCATCGCGGCCAAGCCGGCCGAACGCCTTGCCCTGAAAGTCGATGGCAAACTTACGTGCGCCCTCGGGCCGCTTGTGCCCAGGCCGTCCGCCAGCGCCGGTCCATGTGCCCGACACGCGACCCAAGCCGTCCGGCATAGAAACAGCATCGAGCCATGACAGCCGGTAGCGATAGCGGCGCTGTTCGCCTTTCTTGAAGATACCGTCCGGGCACCAGTATGCTGCGATGTTGTCATGAATTTCGTCGTCGGTCGGAATTTCGAGCAAATGCACGGCCCCCGGTCCCCACGCGTCGAGCGGCTCGACCCAGACCGACGCGCGCCGCTCATAGAACACGCCGTCGTCGAGATAGTGGACGAAATCCCGATCGCGCTGCTCGAGCCCGAAGCCCTTCGGATCGGTGTCGGCGAATGTGTTGGTTTTGACGGCTGGCGGGTTGTTCAACGGCCGCCAAATGCGCTCGCCTTTGCCGGTTAGAATTGAAAGTCCGTCGGAGTCGTGAATCTCCGGCCGCCAGTCGGTCGCCGTTCTGCGACCCGCCTCCCCATACCAGAACATCGATGAAAACGGCGCAATGCCGAGACGTCCGATGTCGGCGCGGGCAAACAGATGCGCGTCGATCTCCATGACGATCTTGTGCACGTTGCGGCTGTCGGTGGAGCGGACAGCCGATATGCGATAGGCGCCCGTGACGCGCGGACTGTCGAGCAGGGCAAAAACCGTCAAGAGTGAAGACTGTGCTAGATAGAACTCGGTGAATCGCGGGAATTCTTCGGGCGTCGACAGGCCCGTGTCGATGGCGAGGCCGCGCGCCGAAAGTCCATACTGATTGAACGGGCCTGACGAGCGGAAGTACGACGCACCAAGAAACGACAGCCAATCGGTTTTGAGGTCGCGCCCCATGATGCGAAAACCGGCAAACCCAAGTCCCGGTGGCAGCGCGCGGGCCGGGTGGTCAGCGGGAAGCTCGAACAGCTCGTTGGAATAGACGACCTCGCGGGCCGCATTGCCGTCGATGAGATGGATCTTGACCGGTTCCTTGAACGATTGCCCCATATGGAAGAGCTGGGCTGGAAGTGCGCCGGCCGGCGCGAGGGCCAGAGTAGCGCTGGGCCTGAAGCGGATGTGCTGATAAGAATCATAATCGATCTTGTCGAGACTATCGGCGGCAACCAATGGCCATGGCGCGTAAGCCTTCGCCGCCGCCTGCGAGGCTCTGGCAATAAGCGCATCGAAAGAGAAAGCCGTGCGCGGGCCGAATGCCGTTTCGGTGCCCAATTTCGCAGCAGTGCCTGCTAATGCAGCTTGTGTCGCGCTGCCTAACCACGAGACAGTCGAGCCAACGGTAGCTTGCAGAAAGCGACGGCGGGTGATGGATTGGGACATTCTCGACGCCGGGACTTGTTTGTGACGGTACTGTAGTGTCTTTTTGCGTCTCCTAGCAGGTCCAAGTGAAGGCTGCTAAGGGTCTTTCCGAATATTGGAGCCACAACTGTTGGAGCGCCATAAGGCGTTGGCTATGGTGAGGCGGCTGTCAGGCCGGTCCCGGCCATTGCACATGGACCAACTATGCTACTGGCACTTGGTTCGCATGTTCGAACCGGATGAAATGCAGCACACAAACGCAACTGAGGATGTTCAGCGATGACGCGCACGCTCGGGTTCCTCCTAGTGGTGGCAGGCGCTATCGGCGCGCTGGCGGCCAGCGCTGAAGCTCAGGGTCCGCCGCCCGCACCAACGGTCACGGTCGCGCCGCCACTTGCCAAGAAAATCACGGCCTGGGACGAATACTCCGGCCGCTTTGAGGCGGTCGAGAGCGTCGAGGTGCGTCCGCGCGTGTCCGGCTTCGTCGAAACCATCCATTTCAAGGACGGCCAGATCGTTAAAGCCGGTGATCTTTTGTTTACGCTCGATCCCCGCCCATTCCTACTTTCGGTCGATTCCGCCAAAGCCGAGATCGCGCGTTCGAATGCCCAGGTGGCCCTTGCAGAAAACGAAGTTGAACGCGCCCGGCCGCTGGTGAAATCCGGTGCAGTCACAGAGCGTGACTTCGACCAGCGGCGCGCCAATCTTTCGGTCACCAAAGCTGCATTGCAATCGGCGGAGGCGGCCTTGAAATCGGCCGAACTCAATCTCGAATGGAGCAAGGTTGTGGCGCCGATCGCGGGGCGGATTTCCGATCGCAAGGTCGATTCCGGCAATCTGGTCGGTGGCGGCACCAACGGCCCCACTTTGCTCGCAACCATCGTGACGGTCGATCCCATTCATTTCGTGTTCGACGTATCGGAAACCGATTTTCTAAGGTACTCGCGACTCAATCTTTCCGGCGAACGCCAGTCGTCACGCGAAACCAGCAACCCGGTGAAGATCAAACTCGCGGATGAAACAGACTTCACTCACATCGGCAAAATGGACTTCGTCGACAACGCCTTGAACCCGCGCTCCGGCACACTGCGCGGCCGCGCCATTGTCGACAATAAGAATCAACTCCTGCAGCCGGGCCTGTTCGGGCGGTTGGCGTTGTTCGGTGGCGATTTCGAAGCCTTGCTCGTCCCCGACAGTGCCGTCGTTTCAGATCAAACCCGGAAAATCGTCTTTGCCGTTGGCGAGGACGGAATCGTGAAGGGTGTGCCGGTCGTTCTCGGGCCGATCGAGAGCGGGCTTAGGGTCATAAAAAGCGGGCTGACAGCAAGCGACAAGATCGTCATCGACGGACTGGCCAACCCGATGGTGCGGCCAGGCGCCAAAGTCACTCCCGAAGCCGGTGAAATCAAACTGGCCGCTGAACAAAACCAATAGGAAGCCCGGACACAATGCGCTTTCCGCATTTCTTTATCGACCGTCCGATTTTCGCGGCT
>JANORU010000543.1:0-3648 GCA_031415475.1 Hyphomicrobium sp. | reverse complement strand
CGTCGGAGATGGCGATGCCCATGCGGGCTTGCTTTTTTCAATGACCGAGGATGACAAGTCCCTCTCTCCCCGCCGTTCTCCGATCAACCCTGATCCTGGTGTCCCTCAGCATGCTGGCGCTCATTCAATCGACACTCCAATCCATGGCCGCACCGCGCGTCAGCGAGTTCAAGCTCGCCAATGGCTTGCAGGTCGTCGTCATTCCCGACCCGAGAGCGCCGGTCGTCACCCACATGGTTTGGTACAAGGTCGGCGGCGCCGACGAGCCCAAAGGCGTCTCCGGCATCGCCCACTTCCTTGAGCACCTGATGTTCAAATCGACCGACAAGATTCCGATGGGCGAATTCTCGAAGATCGTCTCCAAACTTGGCGGCCAGGACAACGCCTTCACCGGCCATGACGTGACCAGCTACTTCCAGCGCATCGCCAAGGACCGGCTGAAGACCGTGATGGAGATGGAGGCCGACCGCATGGTCAACCTCAAGCTTACCGACAAGGAAGTGCTGACCGAGCGCGACGTCATTCTCGAAGAGCGCCGTTCGCGGATCGAGAATAATCCGGCCGCCCTGCTCGACGAGCAGATGGATGCGACGCTCTATCTGCATCATCCCTACCAGATCCCGGTGATCGGCTGGGAACACGAGATTGCAGCATTGTCGCCGAAGAACGCGATCGACTTCTACAAGCGCTTCTATGCGCCCAACAACGCCATCCTGGTGGTGGCCGGCGACGTGACGGCCGATGAGGTCAAAAAGCTCGCCGAGGAAATTTACGGGCCAATTCCGGCCAACAAGGACACGCTGCGCGCTGAGCGGCCGAAAGACCCGCCGCAGCGCGCCGCTCGCCGGGTTGCCTTCGAAGACGCCCGCGCCGGCAAAGCCTCCGTACAGCGCGACTACGTGGCACCAAGCTACTCAACCGCCAAGCCGGGTGAGGCCGAAGCGCTCGATCTGTTGTTGAAGATCATCGGCGATGGGCCGACCAGCCGGATCTACAAGAAGCTGGTGGTCGAGGAGCAAGTCGCGTCTTCGGCCGGTGGCAGCTACCAGGGCGCCTCGCTCGACGACGGCAAGCTGTCGTTCTATGCGATCGCGGCTGACGGTAAGTCGCTCGACGCAAATGAAAAGTCGCTCGATGCGGTGATCGCCGAGGTCAAAGCCAACGGCGTGACGGCGGCCGAACTGGAACGCGCCAAGAACTCCTATATCGCCGATTACATCTATGAGAACGACAATCAGGCGACGCTGGCGCGGCGCTACGGCTGGGGTCTGGCCCTCGGCCGCACGATTGCTCAAATCGAAGGCTGGCCGGAAGCGATTGCCAAGGTCACCGCCGGCGAAGTGAAGGCAGCGGCGGCGCATCTTGATATCCGCCGTTCGGTCACCGGCACGCTCATTCCGGTGCCGGCTGCCGCGAGTGATGCAGGCACTGCGGCCACGACGCCGAAGACGAAGTCCTAGGTGCAGGCAGGAGAGACCCAATGATCCGTCTTCGCCGCGCGACCGCTACGCTGGCACGAACAGACATCGCACTAACACTCGCCGTATTCGCACTCTTTCTCGCTGTCACATTCGTCAGGCCCGCGCACGCCATGAACATTCAAAGCATCAAAAGCCCCGGCGGCATCGAAGCCTGGCTGGTCGAAGATCACTCCAACCCAATGATGGCGCTGCGCTTCACATTTGAAGGCGGCAATGCCCAGGACCCCACGGGCAAGGAGGGCGTGTCGAACTTCCTCTCCGCCATGCTCGATGAAGGGGCGGGCGATATGACGTCTGACGCGTTTCAGGAGAAGCTCGAGGAACTGGCTGTTCGTCTGAGCTTTTCGGACAGCAAGGATTCGTTCTACGGCAACTTCGAAACGCTGACCGCCAATCGCGACAAGGCCGCCGGCATGCTGCGCCTTGCGATCAACAATCCGCGCTTCGATGCCGATGCTGCCGAGCGCATTCGCAAGCAACTCTTGGCGAGCCTCGATTATGCCGACAAGGACCCGGACAAGGTCGCCGCCCGCGAATGGTTCGCGACCGCCTTCGAAGGCCACACCTACGGCCGGCCGTCGTCCGGCACGCAGGCGACCATCGCCGGCATCACGCCGGCCGACCTCGAAGCCTATCGCAAGCGCACGTTCGCCAAGTCCGGTCTCAAGGTCGTCGCCGTCGGCGATATCAGCCCGGCGGAGCTGGGCAAGCTGCTCGATACCGTATTTGGTCCGCTCGCCGACAAAGGTGATCTCGTCGCCGTCGCACCGACCACGCCCGTATCGGGCGGCAAGAACCAGTTCATCGAAATGGACGTGCCGCAGTCCGTCGCCGTGTTCGGCTTCGGCGCCATGCCGCGCAAGGACCCGGACTTCATGGCGGCGTTCGTCATCAATCATTTAATCGGCGGCGGCGGATTCGCCTCGCGGCTGATGGAAGAGGTGCGCGAAAAGCGCGGGCTTGCCTATTCGGTCTACAGCTACCTGCAGCCATTCAAGAAGGCGTCGATTTTCTCCGGCGGGGTCGCCACCCGCACGGATGCGATGCAGACCTCGATCGACATCATTCGCGCGGAGCTGGAAAAAATCGCCAAGGATGGGCCGACGCAAGCCGAGTTCGATAACGCCAAGAGCTACCTGACCGGGTCCTATGCCCTGCGGTTCGACACCAACACCAAGATCGCCTCGCAGCTTCTTGGGCTGATGGAAGAAGGCTTCGGGCCGGACTATGTGGAAACGCGCAATGCGCTGATCGAAGCGATCACGCTCGACGACGCCAAGCGGGTCGCCAAGCGCCTGCTTGAAACCAACAATCTGATTGTCACCATCGTCGGCAAGCCGGCCACGCCGGCCGCCAACAAGGGCTGACCGGAGATCTCTGGCACAAATGCGCGTCTGGCCCTATCAAGTGGCTGGACGCGCGCCTCTCTCCGCAATCTCGAGCGAATTCCCCGTGACCCAACTCTACCGACAGACGATCGACGGCTGCCTTGAACGCCGCATTGGCAAGGCTGGGCTCAACGCGGCGAGCCTCGCGGCCTGGACCGGAAAACTCGAGACGGCGCTCGACGGGCTGCGCGCCGATTATGCCACCGGCGCCTTGCCCGTTCTCAGGATTGCCGAAGAGACGGCCGACATCGAAGCTGCTGAGCGGGCGCTGGCGCGGCTCTCGACCGACGCCCGCAACATTCTCTTTTTTGGCACCGGTGGCTCGGGCCTTGGCGGGCAGACACTCGCCCAGCTTGGCGGCTGGAACATTCCCTTCGCCGCCACAACGGCGCAGCGCCGGCGGCCGCGCGTGCGATTTTACGATAACCTCGATGGCGGCACATTGGCCGGCGCGCTCTCAACAAGCGATCTCGAGACGACGCGGTTCGTCGTAACGTCGAAGTCGGGCTCGACCACCGAAACGCTGGCACAAGCCATCGCGGCACTGTCAGCCGTCAAGACCGCCGGCCTCGAACACCGCATCCCTGAGATGTTCCTCGGCATCACCGAACCCGCCAAAACCGGCAAGTCGAATGGCCTGCGCGATCTGTTTGAAGCGCATGGAATTCCGCTGCTCGATCATCATGCCGGCATCGGCGGCCGTTTCTCGTGCCTGACCAATGTCGGACTGCTACCGGCCCTTGCCCGCGGTCTCGATGTGCGCGCGATCCGCGCCGGGG
>JANORU010000542.1:0-2135 GCA_031415475.1 Hyphomicrobium sp. | reverse complement strand
CAGAGTCTGCCGGGTTCATTTCCAGATAGGCCATCGGGTAACGGTTCATCACATGCGGGTCATACTGGTTGTGGTACGCCGTCTGCCAGACCTCATTGCTGCGGCCGTTGTTGATCCAGAACGCATGCTTGGTCTTCTGCGCCTGCACCGGCTGCGGCAGGCCGGGCCACGGCGACGGTTTGAATTGCGCCTTGCCGTCCTTGGTGCCGAACTTGTCGGTGTAGAGCATCGGCGTGCCAATCAGCTTGCCCTCCTTCACTTCCTTGATCGGCAGTTGCACGCCGTCGTTGCCGGCGCTGCGCAACAGCGCGTAGGTGGCGAGGTAGCCCGTGTCATCACCTTGGCTGTCGATCGGTGGCGCGCCGGGCCGGCCCGCGCGGCGGAAGCCGTCGTTGAACGCATCCTCTTCGGTCTTCCAGTCGAAGCCGTCGAAGCGAGCCTGCATCGCCGCGTTGCCCTGATAGAGCGAGCGCAGCTTGGTGGCCACCATCGCGGCGATCAGGCAGTCGGGCTTCGCTTCGCCCGGTGCGTCCATGAACTTCTCCGACAGGCGCATGCGGCGCTCGCCGTTCATCGACGTGAGGTTCATCTCGCCGGGATGGGTCGAAGGCAGCATCAGGTGCGCCGCTTCGGCCAGCATCGTCGGGTAGAGATTGATCGACGCGACGAAGAGGCCACCCTTCTGCGTGGCTGCGTAGATCGCATCGACCAGTTGTTCGGCCGTGGCGCCGCGCGCCTTCGAGATCGCTTCCTTGACGATCGCGCTTCGCTTCAAGACCACCTCGCGCAGTTGCTGCGAGTTGTTGCTCGTCTGGAAGTTGTTGCAGGCCCACCAGGTCATCATGCGGCCGTTGCCCTTGATGAGTTCCTGATCGACGTAGATCTTGTCGCCCGTCGGATGCGGCGGGCGGGTGTAGCCCTCCTGGTGCCCACCCATGCGCACGCAGCCGGTGCCGCGGCGTCCGCCGACGTTGTGCGTCGCCAGCACGAGATCGACCATCGCCGACTGGATCAGGTAGTTGTCGTTGCCCCAGATGATCCCCTTCTCGTACGCATGCATCGTGCGCGGACGCGCGCCACCAGCCTTCGGTTTGTAGGCCCAGTCGGCGGCTTGGCGCAGCTTGTCTTCGGCTACGCCGGTGATGCGCGAGCATTCGGCGAGAGACAGCTTGTTGGCGGCCACCGCGGCGTCGAAGCCGCTGGTTCGCTGCGCGATGAATTCCTTGTCGTGCCAGCCTTGCTCGACGACGTAGGTGAGCAGCCCATTGAACAGCGCGATGTCGGTGCCAGGCTGCAAGTCGAGGTGCAGCACGTTGGCCTTGCCGGCCGCCGATTCAGCCACCGACAGCGAAACCGTGCGCCGCGGGTCGATGAAGATGATCTTCGCCGCGGCGACCGGCTCGGCGCCGAACAGTTTCTTTTTCTTGTCCACCGTCGCGCCCTGCAGATTGGGCAGCCAGTGGTTGAGGAAATAGTTGGTCTGGTTCTCGTACGGGTTGTTGCCGGTCGAGATGATCACGTCGGCGAGCTGAGCGTCCTCGTAGCTGTTGTTCAACTCCATCACGCCCATCTCGCGCGTCGCATGGCACTCCGAGTTGTAGGCCGGCCGGTTGTGGATGCGCACCGTCGGTGTCTGGATGGCGCTGAACATCAGCTTTCCGGAGCCCCAGGTGTTCTCGAAGCCGCCGCCGGCGCCGCCGTGGTCGAAAGCGGAAAAGGCGATGGCCTTCGGTCCGTCGGTGTCGAGCACCTTCTTGGTCAGGCCGGCATAGACCGCGAGCGCGAAGTCCCAGTCGGTATCGACCCACTGGTCGCCGGCATACCAGCGCGGTGTCAGCAGCCGGTCGGCGGTGATGCCGTCGGCGGCATACATATAGCTGGCCATCTTGCCGCCACGTGTCGAACTCAGCCCGCCGTTCACGCTACAGGCCTTGTCGGGCACGATCATGATGTTGGAGCGCTTGCCCGATTTGTCGGCGACGACGTTGGTCATCGCCGGCGTCATCGTCACCGCGAGCGGCGGCAGTTGCTTGCTGAAATCCAGCCCGAGCGCGTTCTGCTTTGCGCCGCGCCCGCCCTCGGCGCCTTCGTCCCACTTGTAGACGTGGTAGCCACAACCGACGATGCAGAAGTGG
>JANORU010000541.1:0-16326 GCA_031415475.1 Hyphomicrobium sp. | reverse complement strand
GGCCGCTCGAAGGCCTGCCGCTCGGCAACAAGGATCTGTTCTGCACCAACGGCATTCGCACGACCGCCTGCTCGAAGATTCTCGATGATTTCAAGCCGGCCTATGAATCGACCGTTGGCGGCAATCTGTGGAATGCCGGGGCGGTCATGCTCGGCAAGCTCAACAACGACGAATTCGCGATGGGCTTGTCCAACGAAACGAGCGCCTTCGGGCCCGTCGTGTCGCCGTGGCGGCGCACGGGCAAGGACGGCAAGGCGTCCGACGCCAAGCTGGTGCCCGGCGGTTCGTCGGGTGGCTCCTCAGCCGCCGTGTCGAGTGGCTTGTGTCTCGCCGCAACCGCAACCGATACCGGCGGCTCGATCCGCCAACCGGCGGCGCTGACCGGCACGGTCGGCATCAAGCCAACCTATGGGCGCTGCTCGCGCTGGGGCATCGTGGCGTTTGCGTCCTCGCTCGATCAGGCCGGTCCGATCGCCAAGACCGTGCGCGACGCCGCCATCATGCTCGGCTCGATGGCGAGCCACGATCCGAAGGATTCGACGTCGGTCGATGTCCCGGTTCCGAATTACGAGGCAGCCCTTTCTAAAGGCGTCAAAGGCCTGCGCGTTGGCGTGCCGAAGGAATACCGGGTTGACGGCATGTCGAAGGAGATCGACGGCCTTTGGCAGAAGGGCATTGAATGGTTGAAGGCGGCGGGTGCTTCGATCCACGAAATTTCCCTTCCGCATACTAAATACGCGCTGCCCGCCTACTATATCGTGGCGCCGGCCGAATGTTCGTCGAACCTGGCGCGCTACGACGGTGTGCGCTATGGCCTGCGTGTTCCAGGCCGCGATGTCATCGACATGTATTCCGAAACCCGCGCTGCGGGCTTCGGCAAGGAAGTGCGCAAGCGTATCCTGATCGGCACCTACGTGCTGTCGGCCGGCTACTATGACGCTTACTATCTGAAGGCGCAGAAGGTGCGCACGCTCATCAAGCGCGACTTCGATGACGCCTGGAACAAGGTCGACGTGGTGCTGACGCCGACGACGCCAAGCCCGGCGTTCGCGTTTGGTGAAAAGACCGGCGATCCTTTGGCGATGTACCTCGAAGACATCTTCACCGTGACCGTAAATATGGCGGGTCTGCCCGGGATGTCGGTGCCGGCCGGATTGTCGAGCGAGGGCACGCCGCTCGGCCTGCAGTTGATCGGCAAGCCGTTCGACGAAGAAACGCTGTTCCGCGCCGGGCAAGCGATTGAAGATGCGGCGGGGCGGTTTGGCGTGCCGGACTCTTGGTGGCTGACTAGGTAAAGGGGCACCAACGGTGAACCAAGACCTTGTGAATTTTCTAAGTTGGGCTGCATCCCTCGTAGCTATTGTATCGTTCGTAGTTTCATTGGCAGTGTTAGCTTGGTCCGCCTACTCGTGGGTAACAATTAAGAAAAGTGAAGAAGCGGAGAAGCGTTATACGCGCTTTTTTCAATTGATGGACCAACTGGGTGAACGCGGATCGGTAGCATCAAAAATGGCAGCAGCCTTTGAGCTAAAAAAGTACCCCGAATATGCTCCTGTTATCATTCGCCTTTGTGAAGAGGTTATGGTGGACGGCGATTCAGCTGAAATGCTGCAGAAAGAGATGAAAATGACAGCAAAGTATTTGCGGCAACTACCCGGTATCGAATGTTGGACCCGAAACGACCCTGGGACTGCGCAGATATGGGCCAAGTGCGCAGCGAAATCGACCGCATCGATGCGGCTCTCGTCGACCTGATCGCCGAGCGGTTCGGCTATGTTGACCGCGCGTGGCAGCTTAAACTCAAGACGCCGGAAGGCGCGGTGGTGCCGTGGCGCATTCAGCAGGTGATCGACAAGGTGCGGTCGCGTGCCGCTGAGAAAGGGTTGCCGCCGGAAATGGTCGATATGGTCGGGTCGCAGTGGCGCAACATGATTGGCTGGTTCGTGCAGTACGAGGAAGAAAAGCTGCGCAAAGCCGATCCGGATGCCAATGGAAAGGGCGGCGTAGGCCTATGATCGACATCAACCCGTTCGATCCGGTGACGCTGGTTCTCGTCGCGCTCCTCAATCCGGCGACCATCATCGTCGGGTTTCTGATGGGACGCACCGCCGACCAGTGGCAGAAGCTGCCAGTCGCTGCATTCGCCGCCGCGCTGGCCGGGTTTATCTTCTATTATCTGGCGGCGTTCGTCGGCCTGTTCGCGGTTCATGCGCTCGGCGGCGAAGCCGGCATGGTGGTGATGCAGATCGTATTTGGATTTATCTGGGCCCTGATTGGGTACTTCTATTTTCGAAAAGATGTTCAAGGCTCCCGTTGATCGGGCAGCTTACGATGGGCTTTTGGCCAGCTCCGCCTCAACGGCTGTCAGAACCTCACCTGAATCCGGCGCCGCTCCTGAAAAGAACGACTGCACGAGCCGGCCGTCGCGGCCAACGAGATACTTGTGAAAATTCCAGCCAGGGGCGGCTTTGTCGCCAAGCGTCTGGCGTGCCCAGGCGTAAAACGGGTGCGCAGCCTCGCCCTTGACGACAGCTTTGTCGGTGAGCGGGAAGGTGATACCGAAGTTCGTTTCGCAGAATTGTTTGATGTCGCCCGCTTTGCCCGGCTCCTGACCGCCAAAGTCGTTCGACGGCACGCCGATCACAACGAAGCCCTGCGCTTGGTATTTCACGTGCAACGCCTGAAGGCCCTTGTACTGGTTGGTGAACCCGCAGAACGACGCGGTGTTGACGACCATCACGACCTTGCCCTTGTACGCCGACAGCGGCATCGGCTTGCCGTCGATCGAGGTGAAGGCGAAGTCAAAGGCATTACCGGCCTGATCACCTGCTGCCTTGACTGTTGCAGGGGCGGTGGCGAGCAACGCGAGCGAAAAAAGCTTGGTCAAAGCAGAGCGGATCATGGGGTGTCTTTGGTCTAACTGATTTGCTTGTTAACGCAGGCGGCGGGCCCAAGGATCATTGCGCCTGCGCGACCCACGGTCCGTTGCGTCCGGCCATGGGGTCGGCTAACCAGAAGCCGTTGAAGGAGAACGGACTATGCAAGCCAAAGCCGCCGCCGCAAAGCCCTCAAACCTCATCTCCGGGGCAACCGGGGATTGGGAGGTGATCGTTGGGCTTGAGGTGCATGCTCAGGTCGCCTCCAAGTCGAAACTGTTCTCAGGGTCCTCAACCGAGTTTGGCGCCGCGCCGAATAGCCATGTCTCGCTGGTCGACGCAGCCATGCCGGGCATGCTGCCGGTGATCAATGAGGAATGCATTGCCCAGGCGGTGCGCACCGGTCTCGGCCTCAAGGCCGGCATCAACTTGCGCAGCGTGTTCGACCGCAAGAACTATTTCTATCCCGATCTGCCGCAGGGCTACCAGATCAGTCAGTTCAAGCAGCCGATTGTCGGCGAAGGCATCGTGCATATCGACGTCGATGGCGATACGAAAGCAGTCGGCATCGAACGGCTGCATCTGGAGCAGGACGCCGGCAAGTCGATCCACGACCAGCACCCGGACTATTCCTACGTCGATCTCAACCGGTCGGGCGTCGCGCTGATGGAAATCGTCTCGAAGCCGGATATGCGCTCGGCCAAGGAAGCCCAGGCCTATGTCACGAAGGTCAGAACTATTCTGCGTTATCTCGGCACGTCGGACGCCGACATGGAGAAAGGCAACTTGCGCGCCGACGTTAACGTCTCGGTGAGGAAACCGGGCGACGAGCTTGGCACGCGCTGCGAAATCAAGAACGTCAACTCAATCCGCTTTATTGGTCAGGCGATCGAGGTCGAAGCCCGCCGCCAGATCGACATTCTCGAAGACGGCGGCAAGATCAGCCAGGAAACGCGGCTGTTCGATCCGGGCAAGGGCGAGACGCGCTCGATGCGGTCGAAGGAAGAGGCGCACGACTATCGCTATTTCCCCGATCCCGATCTGCTGCCGCTCGAATTCACGCAAGCCTACGTCGATGACCTTGCCAAGGGACTGCCGGAGCTGCCCGACGCCAAGCACGCCCGCTTCATGACCGAGTATGGGCTGTCGTCGTATGACGCGGCGGTTCTGGTCGCGGAGCGCGAAAGTGCCGATTACTTCGAGGCGGTCGCCAAGGGCCGCGACGGCAAGCTGGCCGCCAACTGGGTGATCAATGAGCTGTTCGGCCGCTTGAACAAGGAAAACAAGTCGATCGAGTCCTCGCCGGTGTCTTCGAAGCAGCTCGGCGGCCTGGTTGGGCTCATTTCCTCGAACGTCATATCGGGCAAGATCGCCAAGGACCTGTTCGAGATCCTGTGGACCGAAGGCGGCGATCCGGCTGCGATCGTCGAAACGCGCGGCATGAAGCAAGTGACCGACATGGGCGCGATTGAGAAAGCGGTCGACGAGATCATCGCTGCCAATCCCGATAAGGTCGAGCAGGCCAAGTCGAAACCGAACATGCTTGGCTGGTTCGTCGGTCAGGTGATCAAGGCGTCGGGCGGCAAGGCCAACCCGGCGGCAGTCAACGATATCTTGAAAAAGAAGCTCGGCGTTTAGGGCGTCGTTGAGAGGCGACGGCCCTGGGAAAGCGCGTGGCACGGAAGTCCGTCGGCGGCCCGGCCTTCGATTGGACGGGCTTTGCCTGTCCGTGCTGGGGCGTTGGCGGTGGCGAAGCGCCGCCCGAGCCCAATCCCGATGAAGACATCGCCGCCCATGAAGCGTCTCTCAAAGAGGAAGAGGAGCCACCGCCGTGTCTCAACGCGGACGGCCGCTTCGATCCCGATCGCGTGGCACGCGCCTACGCGCTCAATGGCGCCACAAGCGACGAATTTCCAGACGGCACGCGTTGGGCATTCGGTTGCGTTTTTGATATGGCCTATAACCATCCGTTCCAAGCGCTCGAAATCATCCGCTTGGCGGCAGGGCTCGCGACCACCGATAAGCAGCGCTGCATGATTGGCTGCGGTAACCTAGAGTCGCTGCTCGGCAAACACAGCAAATTGGTGCTCGGCGATGTCGAGCGCATCGCGCGTCAGGACGCAGCGTTCAGAGAGTGCTTATCGCACGTCTGGCAGCACGGCATGCCCAATGACCACTGGCATCGTGTGCTCGGGGCGTCGGGGCGAATACCGCTCAGATAGTCTTGGGAAGGTTCAGGCCGTCTTGGCCGAGCGGGCCTTGCCGGCCAGCTTCTTCAAGCGCTTGCGAACGCCGGCGGTGTTGCCCTGGATACGGGTCACCTTAGCGCGGGGAATGGCCCGGCGGCGCTTCTTCTTGGCGGTCTCAACGCTACGGTGATGGCGGGCTGGCATCGAACGTGTTCCTGGATAAGGCGCGCTTAAGCGTGCTGGAATGGAAACGGAAGCCGCCCGTCTAGGCCAAGTTCGCCTTTAAGGCAAGCCGCGCCCTGCCGCAGCTCATTATGGCCGGGCAAACGACAGATCCTGGGCCATTAGGAACCCGACAAGGTAGTAGGGCGAGAGCAGGGCGGCGGCCCAAATCAGGGCTGAGAGGAAGCTGACCAGAGAGAAGCCACCCACGCCCGCCCCGGCCGCGCCCGCTGCCAGGGGAACGAATGATCGGTGGGTTGTGCGGAACTTGCTCACCAGTAGACCCGGATTGCCCCAGCGGGCATAAAACGCCTGTGCCAACTCGGCCGATTCCGGCGACCAGCTATTGGGCCAGACCGTGTGCAGACCGGTCCTGTGACGCCGGCCGGTGAAATAGCCGAGGAGGTCGCCAACGAATGCGCCGAGTGTGCCGGCCAGCAGCGCCATCAGCGGATCGCCGCCGGCAAACAGCATCAAGGCGCCGGTTGCGACGAAGACAATCAGGGTCGGGATGGCGAGCAGCGGCATGGGGATGCTGTTCAGGAAGGCCGCACCGAACAGGATGCCGGCCGCGACCAGCTGGTGCTCGCGCACGAAGGCGAGGATTTCCTCACGGAACGTGACGGCAAAAAAGCTTGGCGCGATGACGCCCGCCGCCCAGATGAAGGCGCTGGTGATATTGGCGATCTGGAACGGCAACTGCCGCATCTGGAACATGCCGGCGACAATCGGGATGACCGAACGCACGGGGCCGAAAAAGTGACCGAAGAATACGCCCCATCCGCCGTAGCGGGAAAAGAAAGATTTTCCGTGCGCGATCAGCTCGGGGCGCGAGCGGAACGGCCAGATATTGCCGATGCTGTCTTTGAAATAGAGACCGATCCAGTACGATACCGCGTAGCCCAGAGATCCGCCGAGGCCGGCGGCGATGATCGATGGCGCCAGGATCGAGATATCGGCGCCACTCGCGGCCAGTAGTACGGTGATGCCGGCGAGGATCGCAGTCCCGGGCCACAGGATCGACAGGAAGCAGAAGCTTTCCATGAAGGCGACCACGAAGGCCATGGGCGCAGCCCAGGACTCGTGGGTCTTCACGAACTCGACGATGATCTGAACGAAATCCTGAACGCTCATGAGGGGGCTTTCGAACAGAGTGTGTGCGTCGCCATTAGGGGCATGTCAGCGGCCGGGCGCGAGCTGATAGCCGCTTGATTACCCGAAAGAACGGCCATCCTCACTAATTTTTGCACCGCTTGCCATGTTCCTTGGAGAGCTCCCGGCCGATTTCCGACGCCAGCATGGCGCTGCGCGAGATCTGCCCTGGGGTTAGAAATGCAGTGGCGGTCTTGAGACTTGCGGGCGCGTTGTCCGCTTCCCGCCGGCCAACCTGGAGTTCGTCGCAAGACAACTCTTTCTTCTTCGATTTGAAAGCAAACAGCCGGACGCCCGAGGCATAGGCAGCCGGTGTCGGCGCTTGCTTGACCCAACTTCGAGATGGGTCGCCAACCATGCTTTTCAAGGCCGTCTGGCGTTGGCTGATACAATGGGCGCTATCGTCGACGCAGCCGAGGCCGGCGTGCGCGTTCTGGATCGACACGTCTGGAGAGGCACAGGCCGTTGCAAGTGCTGCAAGCATGATCACGGCCGTTCGGTGGTTCGAAGTGGTCGGCCGCATGCGCCCCGCCTGTTTTGCTCGACTTTGCCGATATAGGCCGCCCGTGGCCGGGTCAAGGCAACACGAGCGCAAAGGGGATTGCTGTTCGTCTGCCTGAGGTTAGCATGTCACGCTGGGCAACTGTTCCGTGCCCAAAGTGCAAACAACATCGGCGAGGCAGCTCCGTGGCAACTGCGATTCGTATTCATGCCCATGGTGGCCCTGAGGTGTTGACCTGCGAAACAGTCGACGTACCGCCGCCCGGTCCAGGTGAGGTGCGGCTGAAGCAGCATGCGGCGGGCCTCAATTATATCGACATTTATCAGCGCTCCGGCGTCTACACGTTGCCCTCGCTGCCCGCCGTCCTTGGCATGGAGGGAGCGGGCGACGTGACGGCCGTCGGCGCCGGCGTCAGCCAATGGAAGCCGGGCGACCGGGTGGCCTATGGGACAGAACCCGGCGGGTATGCCGATGAGCGGCTGATCCGTGCCGACCGAATCGTGAAGCTCCCGGACGCCATTTCGTACGAGACTGCGGCCGGCGCGATGCTGCAGGGCATGACGGTGCGCTATCTGTTCCGCGAGACCTTTGACGTGCGACCCGGGACGGTGATGCTGTTCCACGCCGCGGCCGGCGGCGTTGGCCTCATGGCCTGCCAATGGGCGCGGGCGCTGGGCGCGACCTTGATCGGAACGGTTGGCTCACCTGAAAAAGCGGCGCTCGCCCTGTCGATGGGAGCGACGCACGTGATTGACTACCGGCGCGAAAACTTTGTCGACCGCGTTATGGAGCTGACCGGTGGTCAGGGCTGTGATGTCGTTTATGACTCGATTGGCAAAGATACGTTTCCAGGATCGCTCGCCTGCCTCAAGCCTAAGGGCCTTTGGGTGTCGTTTGGCAATGCGTCCGGACCGGTACCGCCGCTTGAACTTGCTCAACTCAAAGGCAGTCTGTTCGCAACTCGCCCGTCGCTGATGGCCTATACGGCCAAACCGGACGATCTTGCCGCCAATGCCGCCGAACTGTTCGGCATGATGGCAAGCGGCGCTGTTCAAATCAATATCGGCCGGCGGTACGCATTGAAGGATGCGGCCCTTGCTCATCGCGATCTCGAAGCGCGGCTGACGACGGGCTCGTCGGTGCTTGTTGCCTGAGGATGCAAGCCTTTGATGCCGAAAAACAGGGCTGGACTGGAGCCGTCGTGAACGGTGTCCGCCAAAAAACGGTTCGGCCAATCACGTGTGTTTGACCGGCAAAAATTCTGGGCTGGTTAGTGTGGTGTTACCGGATAGATTAAGATAGCCTTGCGGCACGTATCTCGATTGAGCGTTCGCTTCATCCTGGCACGGACGTTGGCTGAAGGTTGGCAAAAAACTTCTCAATAGGTTTTGCAAAACGCATCCAAGTTTACTTATTTTCATCTCGACACTGACATGTTTGCTCTTAGCGGAGCCAACCCGTCAGTTGGAAAAAAGCATTCGCGGCGTGTGGTGCACGACCTGCGAAGGAGGCCGGAAAAACAGAATTGTAGTGGAGTTGAAAAATGGCGCGTGTGGAATTCGCATCGCGTGACAGTGTTGAGTTCGCAGCCCAAGGTGGCGCACCGGATGCACTGTTCGAATTGGGTCTAATGTACTGCTCGGGCCGCGAAGTGGCGCTCGATCTCGTTCAGGCGCACAAGTGGTTCAATCTCGCGGCCATCCGTGGCAACGATGATGCGAAGCGCTATCGCCTTGAGATATCGGGCGAGATGACGAAGCGCGATATCTCCGAAGCGCAGCGCCAGGCGCGCGAGTGGCTCTCGATCCATTGAGGCCAGTTGACGGCGTCCGCGGCGTCAGGTCAGCAGTCGCTGAACAGTGACGTCACGCACGTCCAGGATCTTTTTGCGGCGGCGGTAATCGCAGACCCGGCGCCTTCGATCTGATCGCCGGCTTTTTTCGCGCCGTCAGAGACGGCATTTCCCGCCTTATCGAGGTTTTCCTTGGTCGATGTCATCGACTGTTTGGCAAGCGCCTCCACGGTTTGCGGCGGCTTATCATCGGCGGCTTTGGGTTCAGCAGCGGCCTCCACAGCAGGTTTTGCGTTACCATCAGCGGCGGGCGTGGCATCTTCTGCTTTTGCTGGTGTGTCGTTCGTTGGAGCGGCGCTAGGATCGGGGGCAGAACCCGGGACAGTATCGTCGCCCGTCGAAACCGCATCGACACCCGAGTTTCCAGCAATCACTTTCACCGGTCCGTCGCAGCCTTCTTTAGAAAAGCGCTCGATGCTGCAGCGCTCGTGGCCGCCTTCGGTGGCGATTTTGTTGATGCTCAGGATTTGACTGACCGGATCGGCCGGGCCCGAAGCCGACGCCCCTTCGATTTGGCAGCGATAGGTGGCGTCAGGGCCGCTACAGCCGACACAATATTCGGTGGCCGTCGCCGGGCCGGAAACCAACATGAGGGCCGGGAGCGCAGCGGCGCTCGCCCAACGGCGGATCGTTGTCATTTCGATCACTCCAGATCCGTGCCATCCCGTTATTAGTATTGGCCTGGATAAGGGCGATCATCGGGCGGCGCAAGGCCGGATGGTCTCGGCAACTTCGCTCTGGAGGGGTTCTAGCAGCAGCAAATCCAGCATATCCGGGTCCTTGCAATCGCTAGGGCGCGCATCTATACGAAGGCTCCGCCCGATCTGGAGACGTGGCCGAGTGGCTGAAGGCGGCGCTTTGCTAAAGCGTTATACGAGGAAACTTGTATCCAGGGTTCGAATCCCTGCGTCTCCGCCACCCGCCTCCGCCACAGGCTTCGGCGGGATCGGGTTCGGCATACTCATCCATTCCTTTTAAGCCAGTGACCCGCCGACCACTGCAGCGTAGGGCGCCATGCGCCGTAAGCTAATCGATCTTTATGTGGGCTACACGCTAAAAGGCTACTGCAAAAGTTCGGCCCTTCGAACCGTTGTTACGCACAAGTCAAACGGGCGACCCTTCCGGCTGGCCAGTGGTAGCCGTTGGCGCTAAAGGCAGATCGTGGCTCGAATTTGATCAAAAGCTTTTCGGCCTTGTGAGGCCCCTCAAGCGTCAATTGCTTGTATCGCTTCGACCAACGATGAAAGCCCCCACTGGTTTGTTCATCACCACCTTCTGAGTACCAGCTTGATTCATTGACATAGATTTGATGCCCTTTCATCCGTCCAAGCCAAAATTCCGTTTCACCTGGATCGTACATCCACATTCCGTGCTTTCCATTGAAGCCGTGAACCCATCTTTCGAATGGACGCGGTGAGTACCTTTCGACGAACCATCCGCCCGCGCGTGATTCTCCATCCTTCCAAACAGACGCCCTCAAAAAGGGTATCCAAATTTGGGCGACTCCAGCATCTGCATACGACGAAGCGCGGCGTTCAATCTCGTTAATGTCAATCGCCGTGTGTTGAAGTTCGAAGGCGATTTGCAGTCCCTTCGGCGACCATGCCATCACGTCGGCACGACGGTCGCCGGGCAATGTGTTCAACACGAATTCGACATGAGCTTTCAAGCCGCGTCCGTTCAAAGCAGCGGCAACGAGTGTTTTCGCTTCCAAATGCGCGCGGGTTTCGCCACTTGCCCAAGAACAATCGGTTGGCGGTTTGTGCGCGAAATGGTCGATAACTTTGCGGCCCTTCTTCAATATCAAGATGCCCTTGCATTGTGGGCAATGATATTCGGGACCGCGTTCGGCTTGCGCCGCGTCTATTCGTTCTGTCCCCAATTGCGCTACCAGCATAGCGAACCCCAAATTCGAATCATCACTACGATGATGCAACGGCCAAGCTTACGAACGCCAGTGAGCAAAAGAAAACCGCGCTCGAAGGCGCAGCAATCAACTCCCAATAACGAAACGAAAATCGCCGCGCCCCGACGCTTCTTTGCCTGCGCGCCTCCGGCACGACGTGCGCGGCGATCCAATTGGTGAGTTCAGTGGCTGGAATTACTCGGCAGCCAGCCGGACATAGTGGCCGGACGCCACCGGGCAGCGCGCCCACAATTCCGAAATGGCGCCGACAAGTTTGTCCATCAGCGCATCGGTGTGGTTGGGCGACGGCGTCAAGCGCATGCGCTCAGTGCCCTTCGGCACCGTCGGATAGTTGATCGGCTGCACATAAATGCCGTGCATGTTGAGCAGATTGTCGGTCACCGCTTTGCAGTGGACTGGATCGCCGACCATGATGGGCACGATATGGCTCGGGTTTTCCATGACCGGGATGCGCGCGGCCTTGAGGCGCAATTTGAGCGTCTGCGCCCGCTCCTGATGTTTTGCGCGTTCAACAGTGCTCGCCTTCAAGTGGCGAATGCTGGCGGTCGCACCGGCGGCGACCGCGGGAGCGAGAGACGTCGAGAAAATAAAGCCCGGAGCGAATGAGCGGATCGCATCGCAAAGTTCGTGCGTCGCGGCGATGTAGCCGCCCATGACACCATAGCCCTTGGCGAGCGTGCCGTTGATGATGTCGACCCGGTGCATGACGCCATCGCGCTCGGCAATACCGCCGCCGCGCAGGCCATAGAGGCCGACGGCATGGACTTCATCGAGGTAGGTCATGGCGCCGTATTTTTCCGCCAGATCGCAGATGGCGCCGATATTCGAGATATGGCCGTCCATCGAGTAGACGCTCTCGAAGGCGATCAGCTTTGGCGTGCCCTTCGGATACTTTTTCAGCTGATCTTCGAGATGGCCGATGTCGTTGTGACGGAAGATGCGCTTGTCGTTGCCACCGCGGCGAATGCCTTCGATCATCGAGGCGTGGTTCTTCTCATCTGAAAAGACCACCAGCCCGGGAATGAGTTTTTGCAGCGTCGACAGTGTCGCGTCGTTGGCGACGTAGGCTGAGGTGAACAGCAGCGCCGAGTCTTTGCCATGCAAATCGGCGATCTCGTGCTCCAGCTCGACATGATAGTGGGTCGTGCCGGAAATGTTGCGCGTTCCGCCCGAGCCGGCACCGACCGAGTCGATCGCTTCGTGCATTGCGGCGAGAACGGCGGGGTGCTGCCCCATGCCGAGATAGTCGTTCGAGCACCAGACGGTGATGGGGTGGGTTCCATCGGCGGCAAAGTGCGTGGCGGACGGGAAAGCCTGTGCGTGACGCTTCACATCCGCGAACACTCGATATCGCCCTTCGGCGCGCAATGCTTCGAGCCGGTCGCGGAAGATGGTGTCGTAGATCATTCAGCTCTCCAGTTCCGCGGGGCCTTCCCGCAGATATGCGCAGCACGGACAGTAGCCCCCGAGGCGCGTCCCGTATGTCAATCTATAATGACACAACGGACTGTCAAGCCAATATCACAACTATCCCGCGGCGACTGCCTGCTTGGCAGGCGTGGCGACGGCTGACACGCCGGAACCCTGGGCCAATGGCTGTTCCCGCGAGGTCATTCCCCAAGCCCACAAGGCGGCGGCCGGGATCGGCACAACCAGGAACCAATGTTCGATGACAGCCAGCGCCATGAGGGAGGAAATGAGGGCATAGAAGGTGACATCATAGGTGCTGGCAGCCGGGTCAACGGCCTCCAAAACGAGCCAAGTTGTTGCCGCCGTCGACAGCGTGACCGTCAGCGGGAAGAACAGGTTCATAGGCCGGTTGCGGAAATAGGTCTTGAGGTAGGTCAAGTGATCGGGAAGGAATTCTTCCGTCAGGTTCGGCACGCCGAGATAGACGTTGAGCTTGGCACTTAAGCGCATCAGCCACAGGACGACGAATGTCCAAAAACCGGTTTGATTGGCGCCCTCGTAGGTCAGGGCGCCAATGGCAACGGCCGTCAATGCGATGGCAATCTCGTGATAGATGACGGTTTCGGTGGCGGCCTGGAGGCGAGACATGCCGGCTGGTGCTGAACTGAGCGGCGTGCGCCGTGGTCCGGTGACGTAGTCGAGCAGGAAGCTCGCCTCGTGCCAGCCCCAGGCGACGATCGCGGCTGTGAAGGCGTGGAACGCGCCGGTTGTTGACGCGTCACCACTGGTTACGCTGAGCGCCACGAACGACAGCACGAGCAGTGCCGTCGCAATCATCATCGTGAGACCATGCGTGCGCCGTGGCATGCCGATGGCGTACAGCACCGCTCCGGTGGAGAACCACCAGACCAGAAGTGCGTATAGAACCGGCACACCGTAAGCCGTCACGGCTGTCTCCTTCGCGCAGTCATCTTCGTCCTTTCGGGATTACCAGACTGGCTCAAGCCTGATCTGGCGCGGCAAATCGTTCTTGCGCGCCGGCAGCATGAACAGGCGCACGAACGTCATCAGCGCCGAGGCGCCGAGTCCGTAGCCCTTGAGTTTGCCACCGAGCCCCTTGGCCCCGTCGTTGGCGGCAATCTGGTCATTCAGAATGCGCAGCTTTTCCAGTCCGGCCAGGAACTTCGGGTTGTCGATATCGAGTTCGATCGGGAACACTTGCCGGGCAATTTCCGATGTCAGGCGGAATACCTTCATGTCGTACTCGGTCGGGTCGATGCCGACCGCCTTGTGAAACTCGGGCCGCGCATGGTCGCGAACGTACATCGTGGCGTAGACCGCGAGCACAAAGAACCGGACCCAGAGCTTGTTCATGCCTTCCAGCAAATGCGGATTGGCGCGCATCAGCAACGCGAACGCTTCGCCGTGACGGAACTCGTCGTTGCACCACTTCTCGAACCACTTGAAAATTGGGTGGAAGCGGCGATCGGGATGGCGCTCGAAGTGCCGGAAGATGGTGATGTAGCGGGCGTAGCCGATCTTTTCCGAGAGGTACGTCGCGTAGTAGATGAACTTCGGCTTGAAGAACGTGTACTTCTTGGCCTTGGTCAAAAATCCGAGATCGATGCCGATGCCGAGGTCCTTTAGGCTGTCGTTGATGAAGCCGGCATGGCGGGCCTCGTCCCGGCTCATATACTTGAAAAGTTCGCAGACATCCGGATTGGTGCCGCGCTTTTTCATTTCGGCATAGAGCACGCAACCGGAAAATTCAGCCGTCAACGAGCTGACGAGAAAATCCACGAACTCCTTGCGAAGTCCTTCGGGCAGATCGTCGAGCTTGAACTCGTCCCAGGCTTCGGTGCGGCGGAAGTGGCCCTTGTTCGGGTCACTCTTGAGCTCCGCGATCAGGGCATCCCACTCGGTCCGCACCGAAGAGACGTCGAGCCGGTCCATTTCGGCGAAGTCAGTTGTGTAGAACCGGGGCGAGAGCATCGCGTCTTCGCTGGCGGTCCGGGTCGTCTCGTTCGGCGCGCGGCCGATTGTTTCTATGGTCATAGCTTTTTCCCCGAGGAGAAACTGACTTCGTAGAGCTCTGTCAGCTCGAACCGGGCGGCAAGCATGGTCAGCATCCGTTTCAGTCCGTTGGCGCGGGTGACGGTCGCTTCGCGGTGCAGCGTCACCTTGTTGCCGTAGGGCACACGGATCGGGTCGCCATGAACGAGCACCTCGTCGCCGGCCTCGATGACCCCGCCGCCATGCAGCTCAACGTGAGCATGAAGGCTTTCGAAGGTGTTCTCGATTTCGATCGTGCAGGGGACAGTCATGGATCGCTTCCCCACGAACCAGTCTCGTCGCATTGGGACTACCTCCGTGGTTGTAACAATGCTGCAAATACACCAGCATTGCTCGGACCGAAAGCATCAAGTCCGACAATCTTTCCGGTTGCCGGATCTTCCAGGATCAGCCGCTGATCGGCTGTCGCACGATACAGCAGAAACGGCTCGGCATCGCCAAGTCCGGCAAGCCGGCGCTCGCGGGCGAGCCCGCGCATGACGACCCGCAGGAAGCCGTTGGTTTCCGGATTGATCTTAGAAATCGTCTCCCGCGCCGTGCCGTCGAGCACGGTTATGCTGCCGTCGGGATTATCGACGAACCGCAACTCCTGTCGCGCTTGCTCGGCTGGCCGCAGTGCCGTGCTGTCGTTCACTTTGCCGATCGTCGAGTAAACGGCGCTGGCAAAGGTCACGACCATCAGCGCCAATGCGCCGAGCAGCAGGCTCTTTGGCATCGGATCGGGCGGATACTGTTCGTGGGCCATGGACTCTTCCCTTTCCTTGGCACTTCGTTGGCTTCGTTATGCGGTGGCAGCGCGGCCTCGGACCGCCGCTGGTAGGCGGACAGTCGTCGGTCGCGACGTTTCCGATCACCCGGACGGACGGCTGTTGAGCGGCCTCGGCAAGCGCATTCGAAAGAATGCGGCCAGCCGTTGCGACGTCGTCGATCGCGCGCAACATCGGTTGCGGTTGATTGACGTGCCACGGACGCACATTGGGCCACAGGACCAGGTAAGCGAGGCGTTGTTTGGCGGTCAGATGGACCGGGATATCGCCGTTGCCGTCGGCGAAGGCTTTGACGCCCGCACCTTCGATTTCGGAGAACGGAATGTTGATCGCCATCGGCAACGCTACGCCGTAGCGCAGCACGAGCCGCTTGTTGGTGATCGAGTAGATCGTCGACCGCGCCATGCTGCGGGCAATGAGCGCCAAGATACCGGTTGCAATGGCCGCGGCAGGGATCGCCCACCACGCGGCGGCAAGGGCGTTGGCCCCGGTCTCGCCATCATGCACCACCGTTGCCGCCTGCCACACCGCCAGGATGGCAAAGTAAATCCAAACCTTGCGGACGTGCAAAGCGCGGACTGCAAGATGCGTCCAGGAGGGCGACCCCTGCCAGAGTACCTTCTCGTCGGCGGGAAGGTGGCCGGGCAAGCCCGGCACACCTTCGAACTCGTATTCGGTTGCCTGTGTCACAGCAACGGCTCCTGAATGTTCGGTGTGCGATAGAGAGTGCCGGCACCGTAGTATGCTGAGATCTTATCTTCTTCGAGCAGCGTCACGCTGTCGGCGTTCTTGGTCGCCGGAGCGCCGGCGAATTGACCGGCGAGCAGCGAGTCGACGTCAACCCGGCTGCGCGTGCCGCAGATGGTGTCAACGAAGTTGATCGGCACCAGCGTCCGCTTGCCACCGGCCACTTCGAGCTCGAGGTAGCGGATCATGTATTCCGAGCGGTCGATCCAGACATCCCTGACCGTGCCGCCCTTTTCCCCGTCGGCGCCGTACACCGGCAAGCCGCGCGGATCGGTGTCGTTGGCATCGATCGAGAAGGCAGTCGCAACACGCATCGGAACGATGCGGTTATGGCCCTCATACGTGACGTCGGCGATATCAGCTCGCTCGGCGTAGGAGCCAGGTCCGATGCCGCTGGTCATCGGATCGCCATTTGGGACGAGCGGTGCGCCATACCAATTCTCGATCTTGGTGCCGTTAACGGGCCGCGTGTCATCGCGCGACGAGTCCGGCGCATGTACGGTGCGGCCGCTTGCAAGATGAAATGCTTTGGCATCCGGGATCAGGATCGGATCAGGTCCGCGCGATACGCCGGTCATGTCGTCAACCAGCGGATAGCCCTCGCGCCGG
>JANORU010000540.1:0-11029 GCA_031415475.1 Hyphomicrobium sp. | reverse complement strand
TCGCCAGTATCGAAGGCAGTTCCAGGGTTGAGCCCTGGGATTTCACCCTCGACTTAACGACCCACCTACGTGCGCTTTACGCCCAGTGATTCCGAGCAACGCTAGCCCCCTTCGTATTACCGCGGCTGCTGGCACGAAGTTAGCCGGGGCTTCTTCTGCGGGTACCGTCATTATCTTCCCCGCCGAAAGGGCTTTACAACCCTAGGGCCTTCATCACCCACGCGGCATGGCTGGATCAGGCTTGCGCCCATTGTCCAATATTCCCCACTGCTGCCTCCCGTAGGAGTCTGGGCCGTGTCTCAGTCCCAGTGTGGCTGGTCATTCTCTCAAACCAGCTACTGATCGTCGCCTTGGTGAGCCGTTACCTCACCAACTAGCTAATCAGACGCGGGCTCATCTATCGGCGATGAATCTTTCCCCTTGCGGGCGTATGCGGTATTACCCCAAGTTTCCCTGAGCTATTCCGTACCGATAGGAAGATTCCCACGTGTTACTCACCCGTCTGCCACTCCCCTTGCGGAGCGTTCGACTTGCATGTGTTAGGCCTGCCGCCAGCGTTCGTTCTGAGCCAGGATCAAACTCTCAAGTTGAAAGTTAGATTCTGGATTTGGCTTGGAGGTATCTCCAAGGATATTACTGCGTAACGGGCACCTTCACACTCTGACGCCTGATCATTGCTGACCCGACGCCATGGTGATGGCTTTAGAAACGCAGATATCGCCAGAGTTCTGTGCGATCACGAAACAAGTTCGTGACCTCGCCAGGACCCCGCCGCCTGCGTTTCCCTTTCTTCCGAATTCAATTGTCAAAGAGCAAAAACCGGGGGCAAAACTCCGCCCCGACCCTTTCAGGTCAGGTCCCGAGACAACAAAGCTTTCCTACGGGCAGAACCCGCCGGAGAACTGGGGTTTCGAGAAGAGCAATGCCCTATCGGGCGGCGAAGCAGATGTGTGCCCCGCGCAAGGACCGGTTAAACAACAAGCCCCGCCCCGTGTCAACACCTCGTTTAGCAAAAACGCTCCCTGCACTGTCGCGAATCCCAGGAAATTGATGCGACACGATGTACTTGCTAACATCGTTCGCAACGCCGCCGCGGAGCGCGAGGAAAAATCAAACAGCTGTCGATGCCTAGAGGCGTTTACAAACCCGGCTGCATTTGCGTGATCCGCCACAAAACAGCCTGACAAATCAGGTGCGAGTATCACTTCGGGCGGGGTACGCGACAGGTCAGACAAAGTCGGCATCTGCGTGAGCCTTCGGGAACTGCGCGGCACATGTCACTTGCTCTTCGTGCTGCTTGACGTGTTCGGGATGGGGACAGAACGACGGTGGCCTACCAACGCCGCAACGCGTCCAGCGCGCGCTTCGCCACCACCGTTCGCACGGCCGATCCGGCGCGTGGGCTGCCGCATCTCTATCGCGGCGCGCGCAGCGCCCGCAGCGTCGGCGGCATCTATTCGGCCGACCATGCCGATCTTCGCCAGGGCGGCCGTTTTCGCTGGCTGATTAGCACTTGCCTTGCGGCGGCGGTCGGCGCGCTCGCCATCATCGTCGTCATCTATGGGTCCGCCGATCCGCGCGACAACGCCGGCGGCCTTCTTCCCGCGCTGCAGCGAATCCGCGATAGCGCCGAAACCGCCGCCAAATCGGCCCCTCAGAAGCCCGATGACGGCCTCAAGTGGGCGGTCATGAAAACCGACCGGCTGGAAGTGACCAACGGCGCCGTCTCGACCCGCTTCATCATCCACGAAACGCTCAAGCAACGGCGCAACGGGCGGGAATATATCTACGCCAAGCCGTACGTGCGGATCATGGCGCGCCTGGCGCCGGTTCCACAGAGCTATGCCGACGTCATCCCGCCGTTCAATCCGTTCCGGCTCTATGCCGATCCCAAACCGGTTGGCACCGTCGACGAAACACAGTCGGCCGAGCAACGAACTGACGTTTCGGTGAAAGTTGTCGAGCTTCTTGGCGGTTTCCTGCCCGGCGAAGACGGTCAGGAAATGGACACCTCCGAAGTCGAGGACTTGATCGCCAAGGCCAACGAGGCGCAGGAGCCGCTCGATACATCCGGCACTGAGCCGATGGCGCAGCCGGCTTCCTTGGTCGCAGGAGGCGCACCAAACCCGGCAGCTGAGGTGGTGCCGCTCAACACGACGCTGCTGGCCAAAACCGTCCTCGACACCGACGACGATGCGGCGGATCTGGATGGCAGCGAAGTTCGTGTCGTCAAAGCGTCAAGCACCGATACATTGAGCAAAATTTTGATCGCAGCCGGTGCCGATCAGTGGCAGGTCCGCGAGATGATCGAGCCGGCCAAAACAATCTTCCCGGAGTCCGCACTCCAAGCCAATCAGGAAGTGCACATCACGCTGGTGCCGTCGATTACAGAGACCAACAAATTCGAGCCCGTGCGCTTCACGGTGTACGGTGAGGGTCACGATCATCGCGTCACAGTTTCACGCAACGCCGCCGGTGAGTTTATCGCCAGCGCCACGCCAACCGATAGCGTCGCGGCCGCCAGGGCCGTGATGCGCGGCGGCGAAACCGGGCCGGCGTCAAGCCTCTATGCCAGCCTCTATCACGCCTGCCTGGTGCAGAACATTCCCGGCGAAACGATCCAGCAAATACTCAAGGTTCACGCCTACGAAACGGATTTCCGGCGCCGGTTGCGGGCTGGCGACAGCGCCGAGTACTTTTTCGATCTCAAGGATGAAAGCGGCATGGACGGCCCGCCCGGCGATTTGCTGGCAACGTCCGTCACGGCCGGCGGAGAAACCACGCGCTACTACCGCTTTCGCAGCACCGATGGGCAGGTCGATTTCTACGATACTGATGGCAACAACTCCCGCAAGTTCCTCATGCGCAAGCCGATCCGCGGCGACGATCTGCGTCTGACCTCGGGCTTCGGTGTGCGCTATCACCCGCTGTTGGGGGTGAGAAAAATGCACACCGGCGTCGACTGGGCAGCGCCGCAAGGCACGCCAATTCTTGCCGGCGGCAACGGCACGATCGAAGAAGCCGGCCGCAAAAGCGCATACGGCAACTACATCCGCATTCGCCACGCCAACGGCTACCAGACAGCCTACGGCCACATGTCCGGATTTGGCCCCGGCGTCGAAGCGGGTGTAAAGGTGCGGCAAGGCCAGGTGATCGGCTATGTCGGCTCAACCGGCCTCTCGTCAGGGCCGCATTTGCACTACGAAATCCTCGTCAACACGCAGTTCGTCGACCCGTTGTCGATCCAGGTTCCTCGCGAGCGCAAATTGGCGGACCGGGATCTCACCGAATTCCAGAAAGAGCGCGCCCGCATCGACGAATTGATGCGCCGTGCCCCGGTCATGACGGCAAGCAAATAGGTATGCTGGATCCAGAGACAACCCTGGAAAAGACGGCACCGCCAGTACGACCTTTAAAGTGAAAAAAAGACGGGCGGCCCGGTGAAAGGTCCGCCCGCCGACGGCACTATGAGTTACGTCTGAAACACCAGTGTTTTACCCTGCATCGCTGTCACCCGGCATCCTCCAAACAGATGATGCCGGGTGTTTTTTTTAAGCCGCAGCTTTCACCGGCCAGCCGTTAATCGTCAACGACCCATCTCGCACCGACACCTTGACGACGTCGCCGTCCTTGGCGCCGCCGGACAGGATCTGCTCGGCCAGCGGGTCCTGGACGTGCCGCTGGATGACGCGCTTCAGGGGTCGGGCGCCGTAAGCGGGATCATAGCCCCTATTGGCGAGCCAGGTTCGCGCGCCGTCATCGAGGTCAACCGACATTTTCCGGTCGGCCAGCAGGGCGTTGAGCCGGCCGATCTGAATATCGACAATCCGGCCCATATCGGCCCGCTGCAGCCGGTGAAACAGAATGATCTCATCGAGGCGGTTGAGGAATTCGGGCCGGAACCGCGAGCGCACCTCGGCCATCACCTCGTCACGGACAAGGTCGGTATCCTCGCCTTCCTTCTGCTCGACCAGGTACTGCGAGCCGATATTCGACGTCAGGATGATCAGCGTATTCTTGAAATCGACCGTGCGGCCCTGGCCATCGGTCAAACGCCCGTCGTCGAGCACTTGCAGGAGGACGTTGAACACGTCCGGGTGCGCCTTCTCGATCTCGTCGAACAGGATAATCTGGTACGGCCGGCGGCGCACGGCCTCCGTCAGCGCCCCGCCTTCCTCGTAGCCGACGTAGCCCGGCGGCGCGCCGATTAGACGCGAAACCGAGTGCTTTTCCATGTATTCTGACATGTCGATACGCACGAGCGCCGTGTCGTCGTCGAACAGATAGCCGGCCAGCGCTTTGGTCAGCTCGGTCTTGCCGACGCCTGTCGGGCCTAAAAACATGAACGAGCCGATCGGCCGGTTCGGGTCCTGCAGCCCGGCACGCGCTCGACGGACCGCCGTTGAAACCGCGATCACGGCCTCTTTCTGACCGATGACGCGTTTGGCGAGCGCATCTTCCATTTTCAAGAGCTTGTCACGCTCGCCTTCGAGCATCTTGTCGACCGGCACCCCGGTCCAGCGCGACACAACGGCCGCGATCTGATCGGGCGTCACCGCTTCCTCGACCATCGCGCCATTGACGCCTTCGCCTTCAATGCCCGCGAGTTTCTTTTCGAGATCGGGAATGACGCCGTACGTCAGCTCACCCGCCCGCGCCAGATTGCCCTTGCGCTGCATCTGTTCGAGTTCATTGCGCCGGGTTTCCAGCTCTTCCTTGATCTTCTGCGCCGATCCGAGCTTCTTTTTCTCGGCCTCCCAGCGCGCCGTCAGCGCGTTCGATTTTTCCTCAAGCTCGGCAATCGACTTCTCGAGTTTCGAAAGCCGGTCCTTCGAGGCCGTATCGGTTTCCTTTTTCAACGCTTCGCGCTCGATCATCATCTGCATGAGATCGCGGTCGATGGCGTCCAATTCTTCCGGCTTGCTGTCGACCTGCATGCGCAGCCGTGACGAGGCTTCGTCCATGAGATCGATGGCCTTGTCCGGGAGAAACCGGTCGGTGATGTAGCGGTTGGACAGCGTTGCCGCCGCCACCAGTGCGCTATCGGTGATGCGCACGCCGTGGTGCAACTCGTATTTTTCCTTCAAACCGCGCAGAATCGAAACGGTGTCCTCGACCGTTGGTTCGCTGACGAACACCGGCTGGAACCTCCGCGCCAGTGCCGCATCCTTCTCGATGTGCTTCCTATATTCGTCGAGCGTGGTCGCACCGACGCAATGCAGTTCGCCGCGCGCCAACGCCGGCTTCAAAAGATTGCCAGCATCCATCGCGCCTTCCGACTTGCCGGCGCCGACAATCGTGTGCAGTTCGTCGTTGAACAGGATGACGCCGCCGTCCTCGGCCTGCACCTCGGACAGAACCGATTTCAAGCGCTCCTCGAATTCGCCGCGATACTTGGCACCGGCAATCAGCGAGCCCATGTCGAGCGACAGAAGCTTCTTGTTCTTGAGACTTTCCGGAACGTCACCTTTGACGATGCGCAGCGCCAGACCTTCCGCAATCGCCGTTTTGCCGACGCCCGGCTCACCGATCAGTACTGGATTGTTCTTCGTGCGCCGCGCCAGCACCTGGATCGTGCGGCGGATCTCTTCATCGCGGCCGATAACCGGATCGAGCTTGCCGGCGGCAGCCGCCTCGGTCAGGTCGCGCGCATAGCGCTTGAGGGCATCATAGGACTGTTCGGCGGACGCGCTGTCGGCCGTGCGGCCTTTGCGGATGTCATTGATGGCGCCATTGATTTTGTCGGCCGTGACACCCGATTCCGACAGGATACGGCCGGCCTCGGCCGATTTGTCGAGCGCCAGTGCCAGCAAGAGCCGCTCGGCGGTGACGAACTTGTCGCTGGCCTTGTCGGCTGCCTTTTCGGCGGCGTCGAAGGCGCGCGCCAGCTCAGGGGCCATATACAGCTGGCCGGCGCCGCCGCCTGAAACCTTGGCTTTTTTGGCGAGAGCACGCTCGGTCGCGGCCAGCGCCTCACGCGAGCGCCCGCCAGCCCGGTCGATCAAGCCCGCCGCCAGGCCCTCGGCGTCGTCGAGCAGCACTTTCAGGAGATGTTCGGTCGAGAACTGCTGGTGGCCCTCGCGGAGCGCGAGGCTTTGCGCCGACTGGACGAAGCCTTTGGCGCGGTCGGTATAGCGGTCAAAGTTCATAACTAAGCTCCTTGCACGCCCGTTCCGCCCTGGAAGGCACGGCCCGAACGCCTCTTGAGACGTGTTGATCCTACAGCGGAACACTGCCGGACCCCAATCGGGCATCCGGCTTGTCCCGCGTCACAGGGAGATATAGGGATCGGCCGGCGAGGAAAAAGGGTTGAGGGGTGCGATGAAGACTGCGGGCTCCACCGGCACAGGCGTCACGATCGGCGCGTTGTACCGCTATCCCGTCAAAGGGCTATCCGCTGAAAACCTCGCGGAAGCTGAACTTAGCACCGGTGAAGCGATCCCCTTCGATCGGGCCTATGCCATCGAAAACGGCCCTGGCCGCTTTGACCCGTTCCAGCCGCGTCATGTTCCAAAGATTAGTTTCCTCACGCTTATGCGCGATCGGCGACTGGCTGACATCGAAACCCTGTTCGATGCCTCGACCGGGACCCTGACAATACTTCGCGAGGGCCAGAAGATTGTCAGCGGCCCGCTGACGACACCTGCCGGACGCGCGATCCTCAGTCAATTTTTCGCTGAATTCATGAAACAGGAACTGCGCGGTCCACCGCGGATCGTTTCGGCACCCGGCCATGCCTTTGCCGACAGCGCCGTGAAATGTCTGCACATTGTCAGCAGCACTAGCCTGAACGAGCTTGAGCGAAGGCTAAGCCAGCCTCTCGATGCTATGCGCTTCCGGCCAAATCTGGTGCTCGAAGGTGCACCGGCTTGGGCCGAACTTGGATGGATCGGCAAGACGCTTGCAATCGGGAGCGTCCGTCTCGAGGTCTTTGCACGAACCGATCGGTGCGCGGCCGCTAATGTCGATCCGGCGACTGGCCGGCGCAATCTTGATATTCCTGCAGCTTTGAACAGGCTTTACGGACATGCCTGCTTCGGCGTCTACGCGCGCGTCACCGAGCCCGGAACAATCCGCTCCGGTGACAGCGTTTCAATCCTCGCATAAGCGACGTGCTATTCGCGGCTGCCACCCGGTTCGTCGCCGGACGTGCCGGGGGTCGACACAGTGTCAACAGCGGCTTCACCCTCATCGCGGCGCGGACGGCGCACCGGACGGCGCAGGAACTCAGGCTGCTCATGGACTTCGGCAGGGCCTGGACCGCGATCCTGAGTTGGACGCTCGCGGCGGCGCATAGGCGGGCCGTCGTCGCGCGGTTCAGGGCGAGTTTCGGGCCGGTTGTCTGGCCTATTTTCTGGCCGGCTGTCCGGGCGATTCTCGCCGCGCACGTCGCCCGCCGGAGCCGGCCGGTCAATGCGTTCCGGGCGTTCCGGCCGGTTGAAACGTTCTGGACGGTCCTGCCGGTCGGGGCGCTCTTGTCGATCGTTGCGTTCAAAGCGGTCACGCCGCTCGCCGCGGTCCTGCCGGTCGCCGCGATCCTGATACCCCTGGCGATCGCGGCCCTGATAGGCGTTCTGATTGCGAGGCTGATCGTTCTGCGGCCGTTGCGGCCGGTCATCGAAACGAGGCTGCGGCTGGTCGAACGACCTCGGCTGCGGTTCGCCACCGCGAGCGGCAAACGACGGCTGCATATCGCCAGAGAATTCGTCGCCCTGGTCGTCGCCGTCCATTTCGCCACCACCATCACCAGCGCCCTGCGGACCTTGACCTGGATCACCACCCTGGCTCACCTGCTGGTCGCGATAGGCCATGATGATGCGGTTGTAATGCTCGGCGTGCTGTAAATAGTTTTCAGCCAAAACCGGGTCGCCGGAAGATTGCGCATCGCGCGCCAGCGACATGTATTTTTCGGCAATATGGGCGGCATTGCCGCGCAATTTCACTTCCGGCCCGTTGCTCTCGAAGCTGCGAGCCAGCGGATTTTGGCCGCGCCGGTTATTGCTATTGCCATTGCCGTTGCTGTGGTTGTTGTGGCCGCCATTGTTACGACCGCGGCCGCGGCGGTTTTGCTGTCCCTGCCTCATGGGCTCCGTTCTCTAATGTGACTCAAGAAGGTTGCAAATCTTGTTCGCCCGGATCCTCCAGGCCTTTGGATGCCGATCACCGGCACTTCGACGGCACGTAAACCGAATGTCCCAATTGACGCTCCCGATACGGCTTCAGCTCACGATCACGCTGCTGACCGCCCCCCGCCGGGACCCCGATTGCGCTTCTACACTCACGAACCGCTTGAGACCGTTCATTTTGGAGTTTGCGGGTTCACCCGGATAATCCCGGCGACCTAACATTACCTGCTGGCCGTCTCGGGAGGAGCGTTACGCTCCGCCAGTTCAACTCGCCCGTCGCTCCGTGATCCCCCGAGCGGCACCAAACGTCAGTGCCCTGTCATCACGAGCGCTCGTATAATCGCTAAACGAACTCTAGCTCGCTTGGCTGCCAAATCCAAGGATTTTTGCGGCCAAGGTTAGGAAAGTGTCCGCACGGCAACACAGCGCTGGAGTCCGGAAAGATCATTTAACACACGGATATCTTTTAACTTTTTCTGGTCTATTGCGGCTGCGAAAAGGCCCATTACCGCTGCGCTTTGTCCCGCCCCGATTTCTACCACCACCCAGCCGTTTGCCAAAACGCGGGGTAACCCCCGGGCAATCGCCCGGTAAACATCGAGTCCGTCACCGCCGCCATCGAGGGCGGGTGCAGGGTCGAACAGCCGGACATCCGGTGACAGTCCGGCAATGTCCGTGGTCGGAATGTAGGGTGGGTTTGAGACCACAAGTTCGAAGGTGTCATCGATCCCGTCGAGCGCGTTCGTCTGTTCAAAACGCACGCGGTCCAAGACGTCATGACGGCCGGCATTTGCTTTGGCTATTTCGAGCGCTGCCTCGGAAATGTCGGTCGCCACGCCGACAGCGTCTGGAAACTCCTTGAGCAACGTCACGATCAGACAGCCGGACCCAGTGCCGATATCAAGAACCCTCGGCGCGTTGCGTGGACGGCCGGTTGCCGTCCAAATCTCGCGAACGAAATCGACGATCGTCTCGGTTTCCGGGCGCGGATCGAGGACTGCTGGAGAAATGACAAAACTGCGGCCGTAGAAATCGCGCGAACCTCTGAGCCGAGAGACCGGCTCACCGGCCAGGCGCCGCGAGAGCAGGCCGGTCAGCCGCTCAACATCACTCTTAGATAACGGCCGCCCTGGATTGGCGATAATGTCTACGCCCGTCAGCCCGGTCGCCAGTTCGAGCAGATAGCGGGCGTCAATGTCGGCGCTGTCCATACCGCCGGCGTGCAACACCCGCGTCAGGCTTCTGCGGACGCTCGCGATGGCGTCGCCCGCGCCAAACGCCGGCCGGTGTTCAAGATCAGGCATTGCTCTCGAACGCCGCCAGTTGCTCGGCCTGATGCTCGGTGATGAGCTGGGAGATGATCACATCCAGCCCCGTGCCATCCATCACCCGGTCGATGTTGTGCAGTGTGAGATTGATCCGGTGGTCGGTCACCCGGCCCTGCGGGAAGTTGTAGGTGCGGATGCGCTGCGAGCGGTCGCCGGAGCCAACTTGCGTTTTGCGGGCTTCACTGCGAGCCGTATCGACTTTTTCGCGTTCAGCTTCAAACAAGCGCGAGCGCAGAACCTGCATGGCGAGCCGCCGGTTCTGATGCTGCGATTTCTCAGCCGACACGACGATAATGCCGGTCGGAATGTGCAAAATACGGACGGCGGAATCCGTCTTGTTGACGTGCTGGCCACCGGCGCCGCTGGCCCGCATGGTATCGATGCGGATGTCTTCGGGACGAATGTCGATATCGACGTCCTCGGCTTCCGGGAGCACGGCAACCGTTGCCGCCGACGTATGAATGCGCCCGCCACTTTCGGTCGCCGGAATGCGCTGCACCCGGTGCACACCGCTTTCGAACTTCAACTTCGAAAATACGCCCTGGCCGGTGACCGAGGCGACGATTTCGCGATAGCCGCCAAGATCGTTCTCGGCGAGCGAGATTATTTCGCATTTCCAGCCGTGAATGTCGGCATAGCGCTGATACATGCGGAACAGATCGGCCGCAAACAGCGCCGCCTCGTCGCCACCTGTGCCGGCCCGCAATTCGAGAATGGCGCTCCGCTCGTCGGCCGCGTCTTTAGGCAACAGCAGCACTTTGAGCTGCTGCTCCATCTCCTCGATGCGCGGCTTGAGCACTTCGAGCTCATCGCGCGCCAGCGCCGCCATGTCCTTGCCGGCAGCCGGATCGGTCAGCATGGCATCGAGGTCGCGCCGTTCGCTTTCGGCTGCATCGTAGCGATGGATCGCCCCGACAATCGGATCGAGTTCGGAAAACTCCTTGTTGAGCTTGACGAACACCGCTTGGCTGGCACCGGCATTGAGTTCGGCCTGGATGGTTTCCCAGCGCTCGACAAGCCGATCCAATTTTTCTCGAGGTAGTGACGACATGATCTTGTGTTGGGGCAAAAGGGGAATCGGAAACGAGCCGCGCAACCGGGTGCCGGCTCGAACGTGGCGCGCTTATAAGGCTATTGGCGGCCGCTGTGCAATTTATCGGTTCGCCGGTCGCGCGGATCGGAAACCTCAATCCAGCGCAGTCCTTCGCGCATCGGCGCGGAATTGACGAGCCGGAAATCGTCAACCTGACGTGAGACTCCGTGAAACGGCGAAGCTAGGCTTGAAACCGACGCTTGCAGGAGGTTCGGCGCCGAGATCGAGCCGGCGAGGGCCAAGCCGGCAAGCAGCAGCGCCATCATCCGCGTCGAACGCGACATGCGCCGTAGACCTGCCAACGCGGCGATCGGCAAGAGGAGAGCGAATAGGTCATATGTCCGCAATCTTGTCGCACTCTTAGCAAACCAAGCTCTCGCCGCGCTCAAGCCGAGCGGGCGCGCGGACGTGGCATTGGCAACGGCTGGTCTGCTGCCAATCTGGTCCCTCGGCTGCGGTTGCGTTGGCGTGACAGGGCGAGC
>JANORU010000539.1:0-4504 GCA_031415475.1 Hyphomicrobium sp. | reverse complement strand
GCTCGCGCGGCCCGGTAGACACCGCCGAGGACGTGCGACGGCGCGTCGCGCTTGACCTGGAATATGTGGAACGTCAGTCCTTCTGGCTGGATGTGGCGATCATTCTCCGCACGGCGCCCTGCCTGCTGGGCGACAGCGGCGCGGTGCGCTGAGCTGCGATTGGAGAATCAGCGTCCTGCGCGCAGCATGCAGCTTGCTCTTAGGAGGTCACTCGTGCCGCCCCGTTTCCTGACCGTAGCGGCGACCACCATGACCCTCGTCGCCGAACCGACTGCCCGGTCTTTCGCCGTCCGGGTGGCGGCGTTCTATGCCGCGCTGTTCGTGGTCTATGGCGTTCAAATTCCCTTTCTGCCGCTGTGGCTGTCGTTCAATGGTCTGACGGAAGGCCAAGTGGCGATCGTCACGGCGGTACCGTTCCTGCTGCGCTTAGGCGTCACGCCGGCGTGCGCCATCGCCGCCGACCGGATCGGAGACCAACGCCGCATCGTCATCTGGCTATCGTGGCTCGGCTTCGCCAGCGCGTTGATCTTGAGCCAAGCAACCGGCTTTGCCGCCATTCTGCTGCTCTATGCGCTGTTTGCGCTCGCCACGGCGACCATCATGCCGCTGACCGAGGCGATCGCCGTGCAGGGTGTGCGACGGCACCAACTCGACTACGGCCGCATGCGGCTGTGGGGCTCGCTGTCGTTTATCGCCGTCGGGCTCCTGGTCGGCCTGCTCAAGGACCGCGTCGGGCTCGAGGCCGCGATCTGGACGCTTGTTGCCGGCACGCTCGCAACGGCGATTGTCGCGCACAGTCTGCCGCCGGCAGCTCCGGGCCCGAAAGGTGACGACACGGGAGACGAAGGCGCGCCGCAGTACCTCTTCGACCGGCTGGCGCTGTGGCGGCTGTTCGGTTCGGCATCGTTTGCCCTCTTCATGATCGCTGCCAGCGTCACGCAGGCGGCCCATGCCATGTTCTATACGTTTGGCGCCATGCACTGGCAGTCGCTCGGCATTTCGGGAACGGCGACCGGTGCATTGTGGGCAACCGCCGTTATCGCTGAGGTGGCGCTGTTCGCGTTCGCCGGCCCATGGCTCCGGCATTTCGAACCCGCGCATCTGCTTGCCATTGGCTCTGCGGCGGCGGTTGTCCGCTGGCTGGCGATGAGCTTCGATCCGCCGGTGAGCCTGCTGGTGCCACTGCAAATGCTGCATGCGCTGACCTATGGCGCGACGCATCTCGGCGCGATTGAATACATCCGCAGAAATGTCCCGCACGAGGCAGCCGGAACCGCCCAGGCCCTCTATGCAACGCTCGCCGCCGGATTGGTCATGGGGATCGTCACGCTCGCGTCCGGACCGCTGTACAAGGCTTTTCAGGGATCGGCGTTCGCCAGCATGGCTGTGTTGTCGGCACTCGCACTCGTGGCAGCGCTGGCGCTTTCGGCGCGCAAACAGACCTGAGTTCACGTTGACCAGCCGCCGCCCCACAGTCGAGGGTCCGGCCGATTAATCCAACCATCGCGAATATCCAAACCGTGCCCGCGGTCGCGCGCCAGCAGCAACGGCCCATCGAGATCGACCCATCGGGCGCGGCTCGCCAGTATCAACGCCGGCGCCATGGCGAGGGACGTTGCCACCATGCAGCCCACCATAATATCGAGCCCATGCGCCTCGGCCGCTGACGCCATGGCCAGTGCTTCGGTCAGTCCGCCGGCCTTGTCGAGCTTGATGTTGACCGCGTCATAGCGATCGGCGAGACAGGCGACGTCAGCGGCAACATGCGCGCTTTCATCGGCGCACACCGGTACTGGCCGCTTGATTGCAGCAAGGGCGCTGTCGTTGCCGGCGGGCAGAGGCTGTTCAATGAGTTCGATGCCCGCTTCTGCCGCGGCGCTGAGCAAAGGCACGAGCAGGTCTGGCGTCCAGGCTTCATTGGCATCGGCCACGAGCCGCGCATCGGGACGCGCCTTGCGGACCGCCGTCATGCGCAGGTCATCGCCCGCGCCGCCGAGTTTCAGCTTTAGAAGGTTGAGTTGCGGCACGGCGGCGGCCGCCGCCGCCATGCTGTCGGCAGTGCCGAGGCTCAACGTGAAACAGGTCTCGACCGGTTGAAAGGCTTTCAGGCTGGCGAGCGAAGCTGCATCGCGTCCCGATGCCTTGGCTTCGAGATCCCAGAGCGCGCAATCGAGCGCATTGCGCGCGGCCCCCGGCGGAAGCCGCCGGCACAGGTCTTCGCGCGATCCTGGAACGCCGCACGTCTGAATGGCTTCAACCACTCCCTCAGCCGTCTCGCCATAGCGCGCGTAGGGGACACACTCGCCGCGACCCACGCCGTTCTCTGTGGTGATGGTCGCCACGACGACCCGCGCCGATGTCTTGACGCCCCGGGAAATGACGAACGGGGCACTAAGCGGCCAATCTTCGATGGCGACCGTGAGGGCTGGTGTTGGGGCAGGCATGGCGGTCAAACCTCGACGCGCACTCTTGATCGGCGTCAGGAGATGCGGCCTGCCGCGTGCGCGAGGAACAGATACACGCGGCCGGTGTCGGAGACCAAGTGGCTTTGCGCCAGCCGTCCGCTCGGATCGCGCGCCTCGGCATCGCGGCGGATGCGTTCGAAGTCCTCGAGGAAATTGCCGACGGTCCGCTGCAGCACGCCGTCGGTTGCTAAGCGGCGGCTGATCTCGTCGAACAGCGCGCGGCCTTCGTTGGTGTAGAAATTGCGGACGATGACGCCGCGATGGCCGGCATTGAGTCGTGACCAGATGGCCGACGCCGTCGCCGGATCGAGCGACCGGGCAATGGCCGACACATTGAGCTTGTAGCCGCCGTCGCCATGGTCGCCGCTCGCGCCGTGACCGCTTTCGTCATCGCGCGACGCCCGCGCCAGCAGATCGCCGAGTGACCAGGCATCGCGGGCTTCCGGCATCATGGGTGGGCGGCCGCCCTGGGGTGGCGCGACGGGTGGTGCCGCCCGGGTCGGCGGCGGCTGCTCGGTGCTCTTGATGAAGCCGCCCGTCAGCGTCGTGGGCAGAGGTGCGCCCGGCGGTTGGCCCTGAGCCCTGGCCGTCACGCTGGTCAAATGTTCCAGCGCGCGGATTTGTTCTGATAGTGAGCGGCGCATCGCTTCGGCGTTTTCCCGCGCTGCCAGCGGCAATTGATCCATCTGTTCGCGCAGCCGCACCTGTTCTCGCTGGAACGTTTCCGCGACCTGTGCCGCCCGCTGACGGGCCTCGCCCGAAGCGGCGTCGACGCGCGACGAGAGGCTGTCGATTTGCTGCGAGACCGCGTTGGAGACGCTGGCAAACCGGTTGCGCAGATCTTCGAGCGCCCGCGTGCCTTCCGCGTCGGCTTCGAGCTTTAACCGCTCGATCTCGCTGACGGCGGCGCGCCGCGTCGCCTCGGTGCCAAGCCGGAGTTCCTCAGCACCCGTTCTGACGCGCGCTTCGGCATCGTTCAGCGAGCCCTCGATGGTCGAGGAATAGCCTTCGATGAAGCGGCCGAATTCATCGGCCTTGCCGGACATCCGGTCGAGCGTGCGGGACAGTTCTGCGTGCCGCGTTTGCAGCGTGGTATCGATCTTGTAATTGACCGCTTCGAGCGAGTTGGCCGCCCGCATGATGCCCTGGCTCTGGTTTTCGAACCGGCCGGTAATCTGATTGATCTGGCCGAGAAGGTTCTCCGACACGTTGCGCAGAAGTTCAGACTGGCCGGCGAGACCCTCGATCGCCTTAAGCGACTGACGCGTGATGTTCTCGCTCGTCCGGCGGACCGAACTGATGCCGAGCACAAGTTGCTCGTCAAGTTCCTGAGTCTGATGTTGGATCGTGTTGGCGAACGTCTTGGCGTGGTTGTCGAGGGCTGACGTCAATGCCATGGAGCGTTCGGTGACGGCGCTATCCATCGCCATGGTCGAGCGCATGATGGCATCGTCGAACTGGCGGAGCCGGTCGCTGAACGCCGCATCGAGCGCGCGTGTACGATCGATCAGCTGGTGATCGAATGTCTGGGCGCGGGCGGCGAGCGTTTGATCGACGGCTTCGAGCGAATTATTGAACGTGATCTGCAGAGTTTCGCCGCGCGACTCGAGCGCGTAGGCGAGGGCATTGGTGTAGCCTTCGAGGACTTGCTGCATTTCCTCGGTTCGATGGCCGAGGGCCGAGCCGATGGCATCGGTGTAGGAGGACAGCACCAATTGCAGCTGGTCGGTGCGGTTGCCGAGTGTTTCTTCGAGCCGGCCGGTACTTTGCCCGACAGCCATTTCAAGCAACGACAGGTTTTCGCCGGCACTTTGGATGATGGTGGCCAGCTTGATCTGCTGGTTGGACAGTTTGTCGATCAGCGCCGGCACGTCGGTGCCGAGTGTTCTCAGCGTGTCGGTGACGCGCTCGCTGGTGTTGAGCAGGGCGTGACGTTCGCCGGACAGTTCCTGGATGAGGCCGCGAATGCGCCGTTCGTTTTCCTCATAGGACCGCTCAAGCGCGGCGACCTCGTTGTGCACCAGGGCTTCGAGTTCGCC
>JANORU010000538.1:0-7250 GCA_031415475.1 Hyphomicrobium sp. | reverse complement strand
GTCAACGAGCGTGGCGGCGTCGAAACGTACACCGGTCGCGACGTCAAGCCGGAAGACAACGGCAACGTGTCAGTCAAGGCCGCAGCTCGCGCGTTCGCGACAACCGGCAAACCGCTGCGCGGTCTGCCCCGCAAGCCCGTCACACAATACGAGTACGCCCGTGCCGGCATCATCACCAAAGAAATGATCTACGTCGCCCACCGCGAGAACCTTGGCCGCACGGCGGCACTTGCACAGGCCAAAGACAAACTCACCGATGGCGAGAGTTTCGGCGCGCGCCTGCCCGAGCATATCACGCCTGAGTTTGTGCGCGACGAGATCGCCCGCGGCCGCGCCATCATTCCGGCGAACATCAATCACGGCGAATTGGAGCCGATGATCATCGGCCGCAACTTCCTGGTCAAGATCAACGCCAATATCGGCAATTCGGCCGTGTCGTCGTCGATCGAGGAAGAAGTCGAGAAAATGGTGTGGGCGATCCGTTGGGGCGCCGATACGGTCATGGACTTGAGCACAGGGCGCAACATCCACACCACGCGCGAGTGGATCCTGCGCAACAGCCCCGTTCCGATCGGTACGGTGCCGATCTATCAGGCACTCGAAAAGTGCGGCGGCGATCCGGTCAAGCTGACGTGGGAGATGTATAAGGACACTCTCATCGAGCAGTGCGAACAGGGAGTCGACTATTTCACCATCCACGCCGGCGTGCGCCTGCCTTATGTGCCGCTGACCGCCAACCGTGTCACCGGAATCGTCTCGCGCGGCGGCTCGATCATGGCCAAGTGGTGCCTGGCCCATCACAAGGAAAGCTTCCTGTACGAGCGGTTCGACGAGATTTGCGATCTGATGCGCAAGTATGATGTCTCGTTCTCGCTCGGCGACGGCTTGCGTCCCGGTTCGATCGCCGATGCCAACGACCGCGCGCAATTCGCCGAACTCGAAACGCTCGGAGAATTGACCAAAATTGCCTGGGACAAGGGCTGCCAGGTGATGATCGAAGGCCCCGGCCATGTGCCGATGCATAAGATCAAGATCAACATGGACAAGCAGTTGCGCGAATGCGGGGAGGCGCCGTTCTATACGTTGGGCCCGCTGACGACCGACATCGCGCCCGGCTACGATCACATCACATCCGGCATCGGTGCTGCCATGATCGGCTGGTTCGGCTGCGCCATGCTCTGCTACGTCACGCCGAAGGAACACTTGGGGCTGCCCAACCGCGACGACGTCAAAACCGGCGTCATCACCTACAGAATCGCCGCTCACGCCGCCGATCTCGCCAAGGGACACCCCGCCGCGCAACTGCGCGACGATGCGCTGTCGCGGGCGCGATTCGATTTCCGTTGGCAGGACCAGTTCAACCTGTCGCTCGATCCCGATACGGCCATGAGCTTCCACGACGAAACGCTGCCGAAGGACGCCCACAAGGTCGCGCATTTCTGTTCAATGTGCGGGCCGAAGTTCTGCTCGATGAAAATCACCCAGGATGTCCGCGAATATGCGGCAAAGTTGAACGAGGCCGATGCCGGCGGCGCGTCGGGGCTGGCCCTGGAGCGGCAAAAGGGCATGGCGGGCATGAGTGAAAAGTTCAAGGAGATGGGTGGCAAGCTGTACGTCGATGCGGAGACGTCAGAGCCGACGGCATCCTGAGACGGACCTTGGACGTTACGCGGAGGCTATCTTTGTATCGGCCAATTCGGCCACCAGCGCGACGTTCCTCTGGTGCACCTCCTCGTAGGCCCCGAAGTAACTGAGCGCACCCGACGCCAACGGCTCACGGATCAGTTCGCGCAGCGGCGTGGTGCGCAACGCGGTGTCGGTTTTCATCGCCTGCAGGGCGCGGACGTAGTGCGCGGTTGCCGGGATGAACTCCGGATCGTAGCCACCCGATGCAATGCGATCGGGATCACCGTGATTGGGCAGAATGCAGCGCGGGGCAAGGGCGGCGAGCCAGTCGAGATCGACAAGATGCGCCTCGAAGCCCTCGGGCTCGGCGACATAGGTCACCGTATCTTCGAGGGTATCACCGGCGAGCAAAATGCGTTCGTCCGCCAGCCACAAAACAGTCGCGTCGTCGCTGTGAATGTTCAGCTCAATGAGATCGATCGCGAGACGCCCGACTGTCATTTGCGTCGGGCCCTCGTACGTTCGCGTTGGCAGAATGAGCGGCGCGATCCCGGGCGGGCCGTCTTGGGTGCCCGTTTCTATCGGGGCTTGGAAGCGGGTGAGGTGATCGGCGGTGCGGCGGCACGAGACGATCTCGCAATCGGCAAACACCGCATTGCCGGCAATGTGATCGAGGTGCCAGTGGCTCAACACCACGGTCATCCGCGTAACGCCGATGCTCTCCAGATGTGCGCGGATGGCTTGCGCGTGCTCGACTGAGACGTGGGTGTCGTAGACCAGCGCTTCTGCGCCATCGACGATGGCATAACTCGCGATGCCGAGCGCCAGCGCGCCGTCATCGACCCAGTTCGGACCCGTGGCGAAGCGATAACCTTCGATCCGGCCATCGTAGAAGGCGAGAATGTTTGGGTGTGGGGTGAGGACGCGGAGGTGGGAAAGCATTTTTGTGCAAGTAGCGTATTTTTTGGAAGTTCAAAAGCCTATCCGAACTCCGGCATACCCCGACACTTCGCGGGTTTCATCGGTCAGCAAAAATTCGGTGTCGGCAAACAGTGTAGCCGCTGGCGCTAGCACAATATCAAAACTAACCCCACGTAGCCGCCGAATTCATTGTCTGACGCCGCGCCCGAAAGTGTCACTGCCTGTCCGAGGAGAACGCCATCGATTTGATCATCTGCGAACGTGCGCAGATATGACATACCCACCCGCGCATGAGCCGAGCCCGATAGTCCGCCTTGTACGGCGAAGACATGCTCGAAACCGATCTCGACACGGCCTTCGACATCTTCGATATCGCGACCACCAACTGTGAGCGTGGCGACCGGCCCGGTTTCTGTGTAGCCATCCATCCGGCCGATCTGTCCCTTCACTTTCAACGCAGGAATGACTGTCGTGCCGGCGTGCACTGGCACGCGCCAACCGAGTGACGCGGACGGCACGACGACCCAGCCGTCGTAACTTGCACTCGCGGATGCAAATCCGCCGCTGCCCGGCGCGTTGGTGGCGATGTCCCGTGCGCGATCGGCATTAGACCAGAGCCCGGTCAAGCCAAAGTCAGCAAACAACGAGCCAGTGCGCGCGCGTCCGTAGACTCCGGCAATACCGTAGTCCGTGTCGAGCTGTTCGGCGTCGAATTCGGTTTCAAGGTCACTTCGCGCATAGCCGCCGAATATGCCAACCGAAAGGCCCGGCGACAGGACGGTGTGTCCGCCTGCGAGCCCGCCAACCATCGACTGATCCGCCGAAAATGCCGAGGCCGTGCCGTCGATCTCTGATGCGCCGCCAATGCCGGTCGCCCACAGGCCGCTGCGCGAGCATTGCGCCGATGATTGCGATGCGTCGTCCACGGCAGGGGCCGCACACATCAGTGAGCCGTTCATCGCCCCGCTGACAGCCTGATCGACGGCCCGCACCACCGACCGGCTCATGCGTAGTTCGTGCACCAGCGACGACGTATCGACGACGGCAAGCCGCGAGCCTTGGATGGCGTATACGCTATTTGGAGTCACGATGTTCGCGAGAGCCAAACCCGGCAGTGCGAGTTCAAAGCTTCCACGGCTAATCGTCAGGTCATATGCCAATATTTGCTGGCCCACCCACCCGCTCACAATGAGCGAGACTTTTCGGTTGCCCTTCTGCCCGGTCGTCGACTCGAAATCGGCTATGCGTTCTTCGAGATCGTCGCAGCAATCCCCACCCAGATCGGCGGCATGAGCTTTCGAGACACAATTGCAGCTGCTGGCCGCCAACACCGCAGCGGCAAAACGACAAAAACTTTTGGTCAAAAAAACGCCCATGCAACCTCACAGCAATCAGCAGAATGGCGAAAGATGTCCGTCGCCGGATGAACGCTACCCCCCCGCTTGTACCGTCAACCGGCCTGAAACCATTCAAGCCACGAAATTGGCTCTACCGTTGCTGAGAGCCAACATCGCGCACGGCTCACACCGCCGGTTCGCGCGCGAGCCGCTCAAAAACAGCCCGCACATCTTCGGCCGAGGCGTCATCATGAATACCGGCTGAAACGTCTTCGCGGCTCCACATCCAGGTCCGGGCCGGATCGTGACGCATCGCCCAATCCGGGAATAGGCGCGCCTCTGCCGGGGCGTTGCTGACGAGCCGCACTTCGGCGTGGCGATCATCGCGGCCGATGCGTGCGTACGCGGCCTCGACCACATCGCTGTTGCCTTCCAGAAGCTGCAGATAAATATCTTCGCGACAGATCAGCGAGCCGGTAATGCCATCGCGCTCATTGTTGCGCCGCGCCGTCGCCAGAATACTGGTCAAGGCCAGATCGTCGAAGCCGAACGGGCGGGAAATATAGATCAGCTGCACAAGCGCCATCGCGCGCGTCCTCCGCGCAGCCAGTCCGCGCCAGCGGGAACATGCCCACACATAGGCCCGCTCAGCCAGAGTAAATCGAGGGGATTTGCCAGATCACCCCAGATCACCATAGATCCGAGGCCTCTTCACAATACCGGCAAACCGTGCCACTTTCCCTCATCTTTCAACAACCGAAGGGAGGTGATCCGATGTCGAGTGAGATCAACGGGGTCTTGATGTCGTGGTCGCTCACGCTTTCGCCGGGTCACATCCGCTGAAAGCTGAACAGGAGCGATCCGCCGGATAACATCATCCGGATTATCGCGACCAATCTCACGGGGCCGCTTCGCAAGAGGCGGCCCTTTCTCTTTGCCTTCGCCAACGTGCCTGCTAGAATTTGGCTATGACCCGATCGGACTATGCCCGCCGCCTTGGCCTCGCTGTCGCGATCAGCGTCGCGGTCGCCGCTGTGCTGTACCTTATGAATGGACCACAGTGGTTCAGCTTCTATGGCGGCGCGGCGGCCCTGCTCGCAGCACTGCCAATCCTTGCCGCCGCGCTGTGGCAACGGCTACCGGACGTTGGCAAATCGCGCTGGTGGACACTGGCGTTCGCCCTTCCGATGCTCGCACTGGCGCTGATCCAAATTCTCTATTGGTCGATGTTCTTCAAAACCGGTGGCAGCAATCCAACGCTGGGAATTGTCCGCGGCGTATTCTGGGAAAATGCCGGTCCGTATCTGCCGGTCGCCGGAGCGGCGCTCTTGGCGCTGTGGGCGTGGCTATTCTGGTCGGCCAGCAACGACCGTAACCCAGGCTGAAGCCCACCCCATCAAACTGACGCGCGCACCAGTCCCATTTTCAAGAGGATGGCGACGAGATAGGCGGTTTCGACCGGCGCCATGGCGGCCGCAGCCGACAAACTTTCGATGCTCCGAGGGCCGGCTGCGAGTGCGGCCATAACAGCCTCGACATGCTCGGCCGACGGCAGCAGGGCCGGCAGGTAGCCGAACAACGGATGCTGCGACAGCGTTTTGAAGGACTGGGCGTCATCGCTTTTGGCAATCACCGTCGCTGGCAACAGGTTGGCCGTCGAGTAGTGCCCAAAGGTCAGCGTCGGATCGAGCCGTCCAGGAGCGGCGCGCGGCGCCCCCCCGGTGACGGCGGCGCGGCGCCGGGCTGCCAAATCGGCATAGAGGTCCTTGTAGCGCGCATAGACGTGCGCCCAATCGTAGATTTCGCGAATTCGGCGGCGGCCGGCCGCGCCAAGCGCGTGCCGCAGCTCCTTGTCACCAGCAAGCTTTTCCAACCGATCTTCAAGCATACCCTGATCGACCGAGATGGTGCGGCAGGTGGCGGCGCAGTACTGATCGTAGTTGAGGTCATTGCTGTCGAAAGCGGCGGCGACAGTCTCACCGCTGCCCGGCGGCGGCGCGTAGGTTGCGATCCGGAAACCATCGACGCCGTCGCGGACACTTTCTTTGTAGCCGTCCCAATCACTGACGACGACCGGCAGTCCGGCCGCCATCGCTTCGAGCGGCGACAGGCCGAACGTTTCCTGAATGTTGTCCGACAGCGAGATGAAAATATCCGCCGCCGCCCAGGACTGGTTGCGTGGGCCAGCCAATTTTCCGTCGGTGAACAGCGATGTGACCGACGGCGCAAACTGGCGTGCGCCGTCCTTGAACGCGGATTCGATGGCGCCATTGGCGAACCAACCGCATTGGATGAGCACAATCTTTTTGCCCGTGCGGCGCGTCACGGCATCCAACGCGCGGTACATTTGAAAGGGATGGGCTTTGGCGTGAAAACTCAGGCGGCCGACGAACAGAACGCAAATCGCATCGGCGCCGATGCCAAGCGCGCGGCGGGCCTGGGCGCGGTCCTTGTCGGAAAAAGAAAAGTCGGCGGCGTGGACACCGAGCGGAATGACCGGCAATTGCGGCAGCTGCGGCGACGACTTGGTGCCAAACCGCCAATCGAAATACGCGCGATTGGCATCGAGCACGGTTTCGACGGTTTGGAGCACAGCGCCCGATGTGCAAATCAACGCGTCCCACGGCATCACCGGCGCGGACACCAGACAGGCAATCGAGTCCATCGCCAGTTTCGAGGCAGTCGTGTGGGTGACGCCGACCAGCGAATACGCTCCGGCACCAGTCCGAAGCCGGAGATTGGCCTCGCCATCGAGGTTGGGGCCCGGCAGATAGAGTGTGCCAGCCTCCTGCAACAATGGGCCCTGTCCGGACGGGATCCATTTGCCTTCGGCGGCCGGATCGAGCCCCTTTACAAGCTTGGTAAAGACGTCGGCGGAGGCGCGGTTGGGCGTGTAGCAGATCATCGGATCGCGGCCGCGTCCGGCCACAGCGGCCCTCAGGAACGCATTACCAGCCGACTGACGGCCCATCAATTTGGGGCCGTCGAGCACATAGGCGTCGGGTTCGAACAGGATGGCCGCAGTCGAAAGCATCACGAGACCCTAACAAGAACGCCGAACCCTTTGAAGATGCATCATTTCTTTGTCCACGGTCGTATCTGGGGTCGTATCTGGGGTCGTATCAGGGACCGGATCGGGGCGACGGGTCGCGGCAAAACCGGTTGCCGCGCCGTGGGTTCTGGGGGATGGTCCGCGATCCTGAAGTTAAGTGAAGGAGTTCATTATGAGATTGGCTCTTAAGGCAATCATTTTATCGGCGCTCGCGTCGGGCTTGGCACTTACCGCCCCGGCAGCTGAGGCCGGCGCGTTCAAGGCGAAGCGCTCTGCGATTTCCGCCGGTCGCACCGATGTCGTCACCGTCTCGG
>JANORU010000537.1:0-4332 GCA_031415475.1 Hyphomicrobium sp. | reverse complement strand
ACGCCGCGCACCTGCACGTCCATGCCGGTCTTGCCATCGGTAATCAGCCAGCCGGTGGCGCCCGCCAGCGGCCGGTGAGAAGCGGAGCCGGAGCTATCGCGATCGTGGGTCATGGGGCCTATGTCGGGAAGACCAGAGCGGTTGGCAAGCGCCTTTTCGGTACATTCGCCCGGCGCGGTATGCCTCCACCGCCTATTGCGCGCGCATTCATTGTCGCGGCAGGCATTCGGCGCTATCAGAGACCGGCAATCACACCGGTTACCCGATGCCCCACCACCTCGACGCTACCGACTGGCGAATCTTAAGAGAATTGATGGCCGACGGTTCGTTGACCAACGTCGCACTTGCCGAGCGCGTCGGTCTCTCCGCGCCGCCGTGCCTGCGCCGCGTCCGGGCGCTCGAGCAAAGTGGCATCATTGCCGGTTACACCGCGCTGGTCGATGAAGCCGCACTCGGATACGAAGTGACGATCTTTGCCCTCGTCCGGCTGCACAATCAGTCGGAAGGCGATCTCCGCGCCTTCGAGAACCGGGTGCTGGCGTGGCCCGTCGTGCGCGAGGCCCACATGCTGTCGGGCGAAAGCGATTTCGTTCTGCGATGCGTGGCGCGGGATTTGCCGCAGTTCCAGGATTTCCTGCTCAACGAATTAACGGCAGCACCCAACGTCGCGAGCGTCAAAACCAATCTCGCCATCCGGCGATCCAAGTCGGCGCCCGGCGTACCGATGCCCGCCTAGTGCGTTTTGTGATCCGATCCATTCGGATCGCAAAACGCACTAGATTATTGCTTGTCGCATTTTCTACGACGAACCGGCGGCCACTTCGAAGGACAAATGCTCTAGCGAACCTCGTCGAGCGAACGCACGCGCCTGAGGTCGGGGAATAGCTTCATCCAGAGCGCCGCGACAACAACGGCTCCTGCGCCGCCGATCGCCACCGCCGGGACAGCTCCGAGAGCGGCGGCCATACTGCCCGCCCGAAATTCGCCAAGCTCGTTCGACGCACCGATGAAGGTCATATTGACCGCACTGACGCGCCCGCGCACCTCGTCCGGCGTCTTCAATTGAATGAGGGTCTGGCGGATGAACACGCTGACCATATCGGCGGCACCCATAATGGCGAGCGCCGGAATCGAGATCCAGGCGGTCGTCGAGAGTCCGAACGTCAGGATGGCGAGGCCGTAAACGCCAACAGCTGCCAGCATCGTGAGACCGGCGTGATCCTTGATCGGGTATCTGACCAGCCAGAGCGTCATCACCAACGCTCCGACACCGGCCGCGGACCGCAGCAGCCCGAGTCCCCACGGTCCGACGTCGAGAATATCGCGCGCGAACACCGGCAACAGTGCCGTTGCCCCACCGAGCAGCACGGCCACCAAATCTAGAGACAACGCGCCAAGCACCACCGGCTGGCTCCAGATGTAGCGAAAGCCGGCCAGCAGTTCGCCAGTCGAACCGGCCTTGACGACGTCCTTCCTGACCGGCTTGGGGATTTGCAGCGTCATCGCGGCAGCGGCGAGAAACATAACGATGGACGCGACGTAGGCCGCCTCCGACGACCAACCGTAGAGCAGGCCACCGGCCACCGGCCCGGTAATCACCGCCAGCTGGAAACTCGATGAGTTGAGCGCGATGGCATTCGGCAATGCGTCAACGGGCACTAGATTTGAGACCAGCGATTGAACCGCCGGCCCCATAAAGGCGCGGGCAATACCAAAAATCAGCAGCACTGCGAATACCGGCCAAATGCGCGCTGTTCCGGAGTGGAGGATCGATAACAACGCCAGCGCGCACAGCGCCTCAACCGCCATGCAAATGGCCATGATGCGGCGCCGATTGAAGCGGTCCGCCACCGAGCCCGTCACCAGCACGAGCAACGGCGCGGGAATGAACTGCACGAGGCCGACAAGGCCTAACAGAAACGGATCGCGTGTCTGATCGTAGATCTGCCAGCCGACCGAGATCGAAAGAACTTGCAGCGCAAACACCAGCAGGAAGCGCGCCACCCAATAGTAGCGAAACCCGATATGGTCGAGCGCCCGCGCAGACGGCGCGGCGGCTGAAACCGGAGCTACTTCCACTCGACCTTCAAGACCTCATAGGAGCGCGAGCCCTTGGGCGTCGTGACTTCAGCCTTCTCGCCCTTCGACTTGCCGATTAGCGCGCGCGCGATCGGCGATGAGATCGAAATCTTGCCATCTCTGACGCTCGCTTCAAGGTCGCCGACGATCTTGTATTTGACCTTTTCTTCGGTGTCCTCGTCGACCAGCGTAACGGTCGCGCCGAACTTGACCGTCGTGCCGGACAGCTTTGAGGTTTCCACCACTTCGGCCCGGCCGATCTTATCTTCCAGTTCGGCGACGCGGGCTTCGTTCATGCCCTGAGCTTCCTTGGCGGCGTGGTACTCGGCATTTTCTGACAAGTCGCCGTGCGCGCGCGCTTCGGAAATTGCCTGGATAATGCGCGGCCGCTCTTGGGACTTGAGACGATACAGCTCCGCTTCGAGCTTGGTAAAGCCCTCGAGCGTCATGGGAACCCGTTCCATGGCCATCGCTAAAGTCTCCCGAATGACCTGGCGAAAACGCCAGGCCCAAATCTCAGAGTACGAACACGCTTTGGAGTTGGCTATCCCGGATCGCCGACCCGGCAACAGCCGATAAGAGTTAGGACGCGCGGCCGACGTAAGCCTGCAGCGGAGCGACTTTGAGTGTATCGGCCTTGAGGGCCTTGATGGCTCGCGTCACGGCGACTGCACCCGATAAAGTTGTATAATAGGGAATGTGGTGAAGCAAGGCCGTCCGGCGGATGTCCTTGCTGTCGGCCAGCGCCTTAGCCCCTTCCGTGGTGTTAAAAACCAGGGATACACCGCCGTTTTTCATCACGTCGACGATATGGGGCCGGCCTTCCAAAACCTTGTTGACGACCTCGCACTTGATGCCGTTGGCCTCAAGATGGCGGCGCGTGCCGCGGGTCGCGATGATTTCAAACCCCATGGCGCTGAGATCCTTGAGCGGCGCCACAACCCTATCCTTGTCGCTTTCTTTAACCGAGACAAACACGGTGCCACTCATCGGCAACTTCTGGCCGGCGCCGATCTGGCTCTTGCCGAAAGCGACCGCGAAATCCTTGTCGATACCCATGACCTCGCCGGTCGAGCGCATTTCAGGACCAAGGATCGGATCGACACCTGGGAAACGCCCGAACGGAAACACGGCTTCCTTGACTGCGATATGATCGAGCGTCACCGGCTTCAGGCCAAAACTCGCGAGCGGCTTGCCGGCCATGATCTCCGAGGCGATGGCGGCAATCGGCAAGCCGATGACCTTGGCGACGAACGGCACCGTACGCGAGGCGCGCGGGTTGACTTCGAGAACGAAAATCGTGCCATCCTTGATCGCGAACTGCACGTTCATGAGACCGACAACGCCAAGCGCAAGCGCAAGTTTGCGCGCCTGCTGACCAAGCTGATCCACAGTGTCGGCTGACAGTGAATGCGGCGGCAGCGAGCAGGCGCTGTCGCCAGAATGAATGCCGGCCTCTTCGATGTGTTCCATCACGCCGGCGATAAACGTGTCGCGTCCATCGCACAGGCAATCGACATCCACTTCGACGGCGTCGGTCAGATAGCGGTCGATGAGCAGCGGCCGCTTGGCCGAGACGACGAGTTCGGATGGCCGATCGAGGGTTGCCGAAAGGCGCGTGACGTAGCGATCCACCTCACTGCCATCGTGCACGATTTCCATGCCCCGGCCGCCAAGAACGTACGACGGCCGGATGACGACAGGATAACCGACGCTATCGGCGACCGCGCGCGCTTCGTGCGGAGTCTTGGCGATGCCGCTGGCCGGCTGCCTCAAACCGAGCTTGTCGATCAGTACCTTGAAGCGGTCGCGATCCTCGGCGAGGTCGATGGCGTCCGGCGACGTGCCGAGGATCGGCACACCGGCCTCTTCAAGGGGGCCTGCGAGCTTCAGCGGCGTCTGGCCGCCGAACTGCACGATCACGCCCTTCAGCGTTCCGTTCGATGTTTCCGTATCGATGATTTCGAGAACGTCCTCGGCTGTTAGCGGCTCGAAGTACAGGCGATCGGATGTGTCGTAGTCGGTCGAAACCGTTTCCGGATTGCAGTTGACCATGATGGTCTCGAACCCGGCCGCCGTCAGCGCGAAGCAGGCATGGCAGCAGCAGTAATCGAACTCAATGCCCTGGCCGATCCGGTTCGGGCCGCCGCCAAGAATAATGATCTTGGTTTTGTCCGTCGGCACCGACTCGCACATCGGCGCTGTGGTGAGCCCGGTCTCATAGGTCGAATACATGTAGGCCGTCGGCGAAGC
>JANORU010000536.1:0-1507 GCA_031415475.1 Hyphomicrobium sp. | reverse complement strand
ACTGCCTAGTGCTAGAGGCTCGCCCAAGCTATGGGATCAACGCCGCTGCTGTTTCGTATTCAGACCGGTTGCCAACCTATATTCGAATTACGGACATTTCGGAGCGCGGGCACTTTGTGCCTGCCCCGCGCGTGTCCGTCCGCTCGAAGATGTCTCACGAGTACTTGCTCAAGGACGGCGACATCGTTTTCGCTCGAACAGGGGCCAGCGTCGGCAAGTCCTACAAGTACAGCCCCGACGACGGACCGCTGGTGTACGCCGGTTTTCTCATTCGTGTAAGGCCCGATCCTCAAAAGCTGCTTCCTGCGTTCGTTGCCACCTACGTGACAACCGGCAGCTACTGGCGATGGGTTCGGCTGATGTCGATGCGAAGTGGCCAGCCGGGCATCAACGGTAACGAGTATGCCCAGTTGCCCGTTCCGCTTCCTCCACTTCCAGAACAACGCGCCATTGCCGACGCGTTAGCCGATGTGGATGCGCTGCTGCGCGGGCTGGACCGGCTCATCGCCAAGAAGCGCGACCTCAAGCAGGCCGCCATGCAACAGCTCCTCACCGGCGGAACCCGCCTCCCCGGCTTCGACGGAGACTGGGAGGTGAAACGGCTGGGAGAGATTTCCGACGTCGCGATGGGCCGGACGCCCCCGCGCCTCGACCACGCGCTCTGGGGGCGGGGCTACATATGGCTCTCCATTGCCGACCTGCGTTCCAAGGTCGTCTCGGAATCGAAGGAGGAGGTGACAGAGCTCGCAGCCTCTACGATGACAATCGTGCCCAAGGGCACGCTGCTGATGAGTTTCAAGCTGTCGATCGGGCGACTCTGCTTCGCTGGCCGCGACCTGTTCACGAATGAGGCGATTTGCAGTTTCAATCAGCTCCGGGCCAATCCTGACTTCCTCTACTACGCGCTGGGCCGAACGGACTTTACGCTGTACGGTAAGCAAGCAGTCAAGGGCCACACGCTCAACAAAGAGTCTTTGAACAGTGTTGAGGTACGACTGCCGTCTCTGGCCGAGCAGTCCGCCATCGCTGCCGTCCTCTCCGCCATGGACGCCGAACTGGCGGCCCTCGAAGCCCGGCGGGGCAAGACCCGCGCGCTCAAGCAGGGAATGATGCAGGAGCTGCTCTCGGGAAGGACCCGGCTGGTATGACCGCTGCCGCGCGAACGCCGGTCTGCCGCATCGTCGCCGGGCCCAACGGCGCGGGCAAGACCACCTTCGCGTTGAACTACCTTCCGCTGGTGGCGCCCGGCACCGCGTTCGTCAACGCAGACCTCATCGCGGCCGGCCTCTCGCCGCTGGCGCCCGAGCAGCAAACCATTGCCGCCAGTCGGCTCTTCCTGCGGCAGATCGACGAACACATCACGGCCGGCCGCGACTTCGCATTCGAGACCACCCGCGCAGGCCGCGGCTACATTAGGCTGGTACGGCGCATTCGGAGCGCGGGAAGGCGGGTTGAGCTCTAAAAACTGGCCCAGCCCTCAGTGCAGATGTAGCGCCTCCGAGTGGCC
>JANORU010000535.1:0-1774 GCA_031415475.1 Hyphomicrobium sp. | reverse complement strand
GCCGCGCAGCAGCTGCTGAGGGCGCATGAATACTGGCATATGAAGCAGCTCGCCGTCGATCTTGTCATTCTGAACGAGCGCGCGTCGTCATACGTTCAAGACCTGCAGATCGCACTTGAGAGCTTGGCCCGGACGAGCCAGACGCGCGTGCAGTCATTGGGAGAAATGCCCCGTGGTCGCGTGTTCGTGGTGCGGGCCGATCTGATGTCGGCGGAGACGCGGGCGCTGCTTGCCTCGGCGGCGCGCGCGGTATTCGTCGGACAGCGGGGCCGTCTCTCCGATCAGTTGGATCGGGCTTCGGGTGGCAAGGAGTTTGTGCGGCCCCGCCTCACCTCGACAATCGCTGTCCCGACCCTGAGGGCCGCGCCGGCCATGCCGCGCCTTGAGTTCTTTAACGGATTGGGCGGATTTGCTGACAATGGCAAAGAGTACGTGACGGTGCTTGGCCCCGGGCAATCGACGCCAGCGCCGTGGATCAATGTGATTGCCAACGCCGGCTTCGGCTTTCATGTGGCGACCGAAGGTGGTGGCTATACCTGGTCGGTCAATAGCCGCGAGAACCAGATTACGCCGTGGTCGAATGACCCCGTGACGGATCGTTCGGGAGAAGCGTTCTACATCCGCGATGAGGACACCGGCGGCGTGTGGTCTCCCACGGCCTCGCCGATCAGAGACGACGCGGCGACCTACATCGCACGCCATGGCTGGGGGTATAGCCGCTTCGAACACACGGCCAACGATATTGCGATCGACCTGCACCAGTACGTACCCATTGAAGACCCGATCAAAATATCGCGTGTGACACTCCGCAACTTGTCCAATCGCACACGAAATCTTTCACTGACCGCCTACGTGGAATGGGTTCTGGCGCAATCCCGGGCCGCCTCGGCGGCCTTTGTAACAACCGAGATTGATGGTGAGACCGGGGCCATGTTCGCCCGCAATCCCTGGCGTGTGGACTTCGGTTCGCGCGTCGCCTTCGCCGATCTTTCGGGGGACCAAAACGAATGGACCGGTGATCGACGGGAATTCATCGGACGCAATGGCACACTTGCAAGACCGGCGGCACTTTCCAACACGGCGCCGCTCTCAAGAAATGTTGGGGCTGGTCTCGATGCCTGCGGCGCATTGCGCAGCAAAATCAGGCTGGCTCCGAATGGTTCAATTGAACTAGTTTTCTTCCTCGGTGAGGCCGCGAACGCGGACGAGGCGCGGCGACTGATCACGCACTACCGGACCGCCGACCTCGACGCGGTTCGCGCCGAGGTCGACCGCCACTGGAGCGACGTGCTCGGCGCCGTTGAGGTCCGCACGCCAGACCGGTCGATGGACATCATGCTCAACGGCTGGCTCCTCTATCAGACGTTGGCCTGCCGCATCTGGGCCCGCACGGCCTTCTATCAATCGAGCGGCGCGTTCGGCTTCCGCGATCAGCTTCAAGACGGCATGGCGCTGGCGGCCACGCAGCCTGTCCTGACGCGCGAGCATTTGCTGCGGTCGGCTGCCCGCCAGTTTGTCGAGGGTGACGTTCAGCATTGGTGGCGCCCCGATACCGGCCAGGGTGTGCGAACGCGGATCTCCGACGGCCGCGTATGGCTCGCCTTCGCTGTCGCCCACTACATCGGCGTGACGGGAGATCGAGCAATTCTCAGCGAGATCATCCCGTTCCTCGAGGGCCAGAAACTCGAGGCGGGCCAGCACGACTGCTTTTTCCAGCCGGCGTCATCTGATCAAAGTGGCAGCCTGTTCGAACACTGCGCCCGCGCCCTCGATC
>JANORU010000534.1:0-1873 GCA_031415475.1 Hyphomicrobium sp. | reverse complement strand
GGCAAGCGGAATATCGAGGATGTTGAAGTTCTGCTTGCGGATCAGGTAGAGCAGCAGATCGAGCGGGCTCTCGAAGGCTTCGAGAAAGACTTCGAGCGCATCCGGCGGGATGTAGAGATCCTGCGGCATCGCGAACAGCGGCTCGCCGTACAGCCGCGCCACGGCCACCGAGTCGATGTCCTTCGGAGGCAACTCGGCCACCGCCACCGGGTCGGCCGGCGGCGGCAGTTCATGCACGGCGTTCACTTCGCTGTCACTTGCCGGTCTGGTACACGTAGGGCTGCTGCGCGACCTTGGCGTCCTGCCAGTCCGCGCTGGCATCGCGGTCCTGCGCACGGTCCCACAGCCGGGCACGCCCGGCGCGCTGCTCGGCTTCGAGCGTCGGTTTGCGGGTCTTCAGCTCGTCAATGAACTGCGTGACATCGGAGCGGTACGGCTTCCAGAACAGCGGCATGGCGGGATCGACCTTTTGAGAGGGCAGAATTCGGCGTTTACACGAGTTTAACGGGGGCCCTTAATGCGGCTGTTGTTCAAGGGGTTGGTGATGGCATCGTGGTTCGCTTCGCTGTTGGCGTTGGTCGGTTGCGACCCGCAGAAGATCGCCAAGCTCGAAGAGGGCGTGGCCACCGAGGCCGACGTGCGCCAGCAGTTCGGCGAGCCGCACGCGACCTACAACGAGGCCGACGGCGCCAAGACCTTCGAATACAGCCGCCAGCCCGAGGGCCAGGTGGCCTACATGATCACCATCGGCACCGACGGCAAGATGAGCGCGCTGCGCCAGGTGCTGAAGCCCGCCGAGTTTGCCAAGGTCAAACCCGGCATGGACAAGGGCGAGGTGCGGCGCCTGCTCGGCAAGCCGGCCAAGACGGCCAGGTTCGACCTGAAGCCCGATGAGGAGCATTGGGACTGGCGCTGGCTCGACGCTCAGCAGGGCAAGTTGTTCAGCGTCACCTTCGACCGCGACGGCAAGGTCATGGTGAGCGCGGTGGCTGATGACCCGGAGCGCGGGTACTCAAATCGCAATTGACGATGGGCCTGGCGCTCGATCGGAGGAGCGCTATTTCGCGATCTCCACACCGCTGGTGCTGCCCCTCGCCTGCGCGGGCAAGTGCTTGTCATTGCAGCTTTTTCTATGGTCAGATGCGGACTCCATGAAACGAACCCGTCTGAATACCACCGCGATTTCGCGGGATAGAACACGATAGGCCTCGCAAACTCTGGGCATGAACGGCACGCTTTCGAATTCCGACGTCGTTGCGGTCGCTTCCGTGGTGGTTGCAGTGTTGGCGCTGTTCTCGACCGGTTGGCAAACGTGGCTCACTTACCGCCACAGCCGCTTGAGTGTGAAGCCATTCTTGTCCTGGAGTACTGAGCAGACCACGTCTGACGCGGGGTACGAAATCATCTCAAGTCTCATGAACAAAGGGCTCGGTCCCGCGATCGTTGTCGAGCGCTATTTCACTCTCGACGGGCAGCACTTTGCTCCGCCCTCTGAGGACCAGTCCGCAATTGATGCTCTCTTTGTTCGGTTGGTGCCGGTGGGTGTTAGAGCTCGGGTCGTTCGTCAGTCCCTGCCTGGTCTTGGGTCACCGTTGTTGCCTGGGGACAAGATGGTCATTTCGCATCTGCACTTTGCACCAGAGGAGCACCACCGCGCCAAAGAACTTGAGCAGCAAATGGAGAGAGTGGACTTCGTCGTTGTATATGAGGATATCTATGGAAATCGCGGCGTCTTTCGAGTCGCGTAGGTTGCCGCTCATCTCGAACGTCAGGCCGCTCGTTCTACTTCTGGCACTCAAGATCACTGACCACGCTCGTCATGACAAATCCACTTGAATGTCCGAAGTGTGGATACGAACGCAAAGCGAGCGAC
>JANORU010000533.1:0-6001 GCA_031415475.1 Hyphomicrobium sp. | reverse complement strand
GCTGTGGCAGCGGCGGTGGCGGCTCCTTGGCCTTCCGTTGATCGCACTCGGACTTGCGCTGGCACCGACAGCCCGACTTCCCGACGCGCTGATCAGCGCCAGCGGGCATCTTGTGGCGGTCAGAACCGAGGCGGGTGTGTTGCAGGCGACCGCCGAACGTCCGTCCGCTTTCGAACTGACGCGCTGGCTTGAGCACGACGGCGACGCGCGAACCGGTCGCGAGGCGTTCAAGGGCCAAGCCTTTCACTGCGACGGCCTCGGCTGCATGGCGGGCGTTAAAGGCTTAAGGCTGGTGATCTCACGGCACGCGGCGGGTCTGGCCGACGATTGCAAACGTGCAGATATTCTTATTCTCAACCGGCCGCGGCCCAGCTGGTGTACGCATCCGCGGCTCACCCTCGACCGGCCGGCGATCCTGAAAGATGGCAGCCACGCGATCACAATCGATGCATCGGGGACCATAACGGTCGCCAGTGTTGGGGCACTTCGCGGCGCGCGTCCATGGTCCGTGCGGCCTGCCGAACGACAACGGCCAAGGCTATCCGAGCGAGCGGGACCGACCAACAGACCGGTGCAACGGACGACAGCGCTCCCTGAGACCGCAACCCCACCCACTACCGGCCGGCTGGCACAATTCGCAGCACCCGCCGGATTGGTCGCTCACTTCGCGAGCCCAGGTCCGCCGGCGGCCGAAGACGACTTTGCCAGCGACGCCGACTTCGATCAGTAGCGCCGGATCAGGCCGACGAGGCGGCCCTGAATGTCGATCTGATCGGGGCCAAAAATGCGGGTCTTGAATTCGGGATTGGCGGCCTCGAGCGCAATGGTCGAGCCCTTTTTGCGCAGCCGCTTCAGGGTCGCTTCTTCCTTTTCGACGAGTGCGACGACGATGTCGCCGTTCTCGGCGGAATCGCAACGGCGGATGATGACCGTGTCGCCGTCGTGGATACCGGCTTCGATCATCGAGTCGCCTTTCACCTCAAGCGCGAAGTGCTCACCGCTGGTCAGCAAATCCGGTGGACAGGCGATATCGTGGGTATGGTTCTGGATAGCGCTGATCGGTGTGCCGGCCGCGATCCGGCCCATGACCGGAATCGATACCGTGCGGCTGTCGATCATGTGTGCGGGTGGCACGTCGATGTCGTGGCTCTTGCGCGCGCCTTCGATGACACTTGGCTGGAACCCGCGCCGTGGCGCCTCCGCTGGCGGGGCGGAATTTTCCGGCAGTTTGATAACTTCAATCGCCCGGGCCCGATGCGGCAAGCGGCGGATAAAGCCGCGCTCGACGAGCGCTGTAATCAGCCGATGAATGCCGGATTTGGACTTGAGATCGAGCGCGTCGCGCATCTCGTCGAACGACGGCGGCACGCCTTCATCCTGCATGCGGTTATGGATGAACAGCAGCAACTCTTTTTGCTTCTGCGTCAGCATCGGCGTTCCTTTGCGGTTCCGGGGCGACCCAGGGCTGAACATATAAACTCGCCGCTGCACAGCGCAGACGACTCAGCCGGCCGTCATCAACCCCTGGGTTCGAGCCATTTCCAGACAGGAAACAGCTTGCATGGACAAATCATGAACGTACGCTACGCGTTCACGTCATGTTCTGCAAGAGGTCTTTTTTGCGATGCGTTGGGGATGGCTGATTTAGCCTCTACGTCAGCCCCTTAACGGCGGCGCGAACGGCGCTATAAGTTCGTATGACCGAGCAATCCCCCTTGAAGCCCTCACCACGCGTCGCCGCCGGCAACGTCACGTTCGCCAACGATGCGCCGATCGCTGTTCTTGCTGGCCCCTGCCAAATGGAAAGCCGTGCGCACGCGCTGGAGATCGCCTCGGCTTTGAAAGAAATTGCCGGCCGGCTCGGCATCGGGCTTGTCTACAAGTCGTCGTTCGACAAGGCCAATCGCACGTCGCTCGCAGGCAAGCGTGGTATCGGCCTTGAGGCGGCGCTGCCGGTGTTCGCTGAAATCAAAGAGCGCTTCGGATTGCCGGTCGTCACCGACGTTCACGAGGTCGAGCAGATCACCCGCGTTGCGCCGGTTGTCGATGTGCTGCAGATCCCGGCGTTTCTGTGCCGGCAAACCGATCTGCTGATTGCGGCGGCGAAGTCGGGCCGTGTGGTCAAGATCAAGAAGGGTCAGTTTCTGGCGCCGTGGGACATGCGCAATGCGGTTGCCAAAGTGGTCGGCAGCGGCAACCCCAATGTCCTGTTGACCGAGCGCGGGTCCTCGTTTGGCTACAATACGCTTGTGGCCGATATGCGCTCGTTGCCGATCATGGCCGAGACCGGAGCGCCGGTGATTTTCGATGCCACGCATTCAGTCCAGCAGCCAGGCGGGCAGGGCACGAGTTCGGGCGGCGATCGCCGGTTCGTGCCGGTGCTAGCGCGGGCAGCTGTGGCGGTCGGTGTTGCAGGTCTCTTTATCGAGACCCACCAGGACCCGGACAAAGCCCCGTCCGATGGGCCGAACATGGTGCCGCTCAAGGACTTCGAGGCGCTGTTGCGCGATTTGATGGAGATTGATGCGGTTGCCAAACGTCAGTTGGCGCGCCGCTGAACCGGCATCGACCCGAATAAAAATGACGCCTTAGAACGTACTGGCAATCAGCAACGCCGCCGTCTGGAAGGGCGCGGCGTCGGCCGGATCGGCCGGGCCGAGGTGGTGCTCGCTGCTTGCGATGGCCGCCGTGCAACTGCGGTCCGAGCACATTGAGCTGGAGTTGGCGCTCGCCACATTGAGGGCGGCCGTCGTCATGATCGAGACGAACAACCCGACCGTGTAGAGGCAGGCCAGCGAACCGAGTAACCGTAGGATGCCATCGGTTGTCATCGTCGAAGTCCCTCCATCACACCGCTGAAGGCCAGCAGCAGGCTTGTTGAGATTAGGGAAACCTTGGTTAACGACGGGTTAATCGCGCATAAGCACACGACCGGCCGCGACGTGCAAGCCGATCAATGAAAACGGTACTCGGATTCGCGAAACTCCGCAGCGGCCGGCTCGTATGAATTTTGAGCGAATGAAAATTGATCCGCGCCGCGCTGAGCCGCGTTCACGATCATGCTGCAATCGGGGCAGCAACCGGGGGGCCGCCGCGTGAAGATCGCCGTAATCGGGGCGGGCATATCCGGCCTTTCGGCGGCGTGGCTGCTGTCTCGCCAACATGATGTGGTGGTGTTCGAGCGCGAACCGCGGCTTGGCGGGCATTCCAACACCCTCGATGTCGACGGGCCGTCAGGGCCCCAGCCGGTCGATACCGGGTTCATCGTCTACAATACCGCCAGCTATCCCAACCTGATCGCGCTGTTCGATCATCTCGGCGTCGAAACGGCGATCTCGGATATGAGCTTTGCGGTCTCGCTCGAGGACGGCCGCACCGAGTACAACGGCAATGGCCTGGCCGGCTTTTTCGGTCAACGTTCGAAGGTGTTGAGCCCGTCGCATTGGCGGATGCTGGCCGACATTTTCAAGTTTTTCCGCGATGCCAAAGCGATCGATCTTTCCGCCACGGACCCCAAGCAGACGCTGGGCGCGTGGCTTGCAAAAAACAACTACAGCGAGACATTCGTCGCCAATCATATTTTGCCGATGGGGGCGGCGATCTGGTCGACGCCGCGCGACGAGATCCTCGAATTTCCGGTGGCGGCGTTCGCGCGGTTCTTCACCAATCATGGACTTTTGCAGGTCAACAACCGGCCCGAGTGGCGCACCGTGAAGGGTGGCAGCCGCGCTTACGTTGCGCGCATCAAGGGTGACTTCAAAGGTCGCTTTGAACTTGCAAGTCGGGTGCGATCGATCGCGCGGTCCGGCGCGGGTGTTACGGTTCGCACTGAGACAGTGGCCGCGCAGTTCGACCGCTGCCTCATTGCCACCCATGCCGATGACGCGTTGGCCTTGCTCACCGACGCGAGCGACGCCGAGCGCACGTTGCTGTCGCCGTTCCGCTATGCGCCGAACGACGCCGTTCTGCATCGGGACTTGCGGCACATGCCGCGCCGTCGCAAACTATGGGCGAGTTGGAACTTCCTTGGCGACAGCGAAGGACAAAAGCGCGTTTCGGTCAGTTACTGGATGAACAAACTTCAGCCGCTCGGAAACTTGCCGGACACCTTTGTCACCCTCAATCCGATGCAAGAGATTGAGGAGCGGCTGGTGCTCGCGCGCATGACGTACGAACATCCGATGTTCAATGCAGCGGCGCTCACGGCGCAAAAACACTTGTGGCGTCTGCAGGGACAATCGAACACTTGGTTTGCCGGCAGCTATTTCGGTTTCGGCTTTCACGAGGATGGCCTGCAGGCGGGCCTCGCCGCGGCCGAAGCGATGGGCGGCGTTTTGCGTCCCTGGACGGTCGCGGGCGCCAACAGCCGGATCACGCTCGCCCCGGAGGCGGCATGACGGAGGCCGGTCAAATCTACAGCGGCCATGTCGTGCACAAGCGGCTCAGGCCCCGCCGTCACGCGCTGCGCTATCGCGTCTTCACGCTGCTGTGCGATCTCGACCTGCTCGACGATCTCGATCGGGGTTTGCTGCTATTTTCCCACAATCGGCTGAACTTTTTCAGCCTATGGGACAAAGATCATGGTCCGGGCCTGGATGCGCCGCTCAACGCCCACGTGCGTGGGCTTCTCAAAAGTGCCGGTATCGATCTCGGTGGCGAGGGCCGCATACTCTTGCTCTGCTATCCACGCATGTTCGGCTACGTGTTCAATCCGCTGAGCGTCTATTTCGGTTACGACAGCGGCGGCGCACTCCAGGGGCTGGTCTACGAAGTCAACAATACGTGGGGCGAACGGCGCAGTTACGTCGTCGCCGCTGGACCATCGCACCGCGGTGCCTATGCCCAGTCGGCGATCAAGGCCATGCACGTTTCGCCGTTTGCTGCGCCCTCGGGCCGCTATGGATTTCGTGTCACCGACCCCGGCGTGCACGTCACGGTTGGTGTTCAGCTGTTCGACGGCGATGGCGCGCTTCTCAAAACGCACTTCACCGGCCAAGCCGAACCATTGACCGACCGCCGGCTGCTGGGCCTCCTCGTTCGCTTTCCTTTGATGACCCTCAAAGTAATCGCCGGCATTCATTACGAAGCGCTCAAGCTTTGGCTCAAAGGCGTGCCTCTGCAGAGCGGAGAAAGTTCGCCGCGCTACCAGGTAACAATCGTGCAACAAGAAACGGCGAGTGCAACGGATGCTGCGTGACCATCGGGTTCAAGACCAAGACAAGCACAGAGCGCCACGCAGCTTCAAAGCGTTCCGGGACGAAAAACTCCTGAAGACAGCAGCGGCAGCATTGAAGCCGGTCGATGCTGGGCGGCTCTCGCTGACGATGCCGTCCGGACGATCGAGTGTCATTGGGTCCGGCGATGTTACAGGCGCGGATCTGGCGCTCAAGTCGTTGCGGCCGGTTTGGCGCTCTGTCCTAAGAGGCGGTGTTGGCTTTGCCGAAAGCTACATCGACGGCGACATCGAGACCGATGATCTCGGCAACTTGATGCGCTTTTTTCTCGCTAACTATCGGGCGCTTTCAGATGCCGGCAGCGGCGTCTTCGAAACGCGGTTGTTCGACAAGATCGCCCACAAGCTGCGCGGCAATTCCCGGTCAGGCAGCCGCCGCAACATCGCCGCCCACTATGACCTTGGCAATGATTTTTACGCGCTCTGGCTCGATCCCGGCATGACCTATTCGAGCGGGCTGTATCGATCGAGTGAGGCGACGCTTGAGGACGCGCAGGCTGCAAAGTACGCGTGCGTGCTCGACGCACTAGAGCTCGAACCGGGTGGTTCGATATTGGAGATTGGTTGCGGATGGGGCGGGTTTGCCGAGAGCGCGGCAGGGCGAGGGCACACCGTAACCAGTCTCACGGTTTCCAAAGTACAACTTGCGTACACACAGGACCGGCTTCAGCGCGCCGGCGTGGTAGGGCAAGTCAACGCCCAGTTCTGCGACTACCGCGATGTCACCGGCCAGTTTGATCGGGTTGCCTCCATCGAAATGATCGAGGC
>JANORU010000532.1:0-2257 GCA_031415475.1 Hyphomicrobium sp. | reverse complement strand
TGACGATCGATGCTAGACACGTCGCCTTAAACCGCGATGCAGCACAAACGCTGGCCATCGTTTTTCACGAGCTGTGCTCAAACTCAGTCAAGTATGGCGCCCTTTCAGTACCCACCGGAATGGTTCGGGTGGCGTGGCTTGACGGCGAAGATCGCGGCGTACCAACACTAGACTTGCGCTGGCAAGAAACCGGTGGGCCGGTTCTCATCGAGCCCCTCCGGGCAAACTACGGACTGACGGCTCTGCGTGAGCTATTGGCGTATGAACTCGAAGCTCGAATGACGATCGATCCGGAACCGGAAGGATTGGTGATCGACATCATCATACCGATGCGCCGTCTCGAACCCATAACAGAACCTGGCAAGGCTTTTTTGTCTTAGCGCTTCAATGCCTGCTTCAGGCTGGCAATGAGCTGATCACAGCGGACGGGCTTTTGGAGCCGCGCAGCGATCAGGTGATCGGTATTCGAGGGCAGCGACTGATATCCGGTGACGACCACTATTGGAACGCCAAGGTGGTGGAGTTCCTCGACGAGATCGTCGGCCATGGCATCGCGCAGGTTCATATCAACGACCGCTGCATCGATCGTTTGCGTGTCGAGAACCTTCATAGCGGTCGCAACAGTTGCGACCGGCTCCAGCACGGTTGCGCCGGCGCCTTCCAGCATATCGCGCAGCGATTGCGCCACGTGCCATTTGTCCTCGGCAACCAAGAGCCGGGCTCCGGCCAGCGCACCGGCACCAATTCTATCCAGAACAGACGTCATGCCCCCAGCTCCGCGCCAATGACGAATGAATAGACCACTCCCACCATTGTGACCACCACCGATACGCAGTTGTCTGCGAACCTATTGCGGTGGTTTCGAGAGCGCCGGCCCAGGCCCCTGTCGAGAAAGGAGTAATTGCCGCGAACGTGCGGCAAGAGAAAGTCGCCGTCCTGCTACCGCCGCGGCTGCCTTCGCCACTGGCGCCGGTCGATCCGAGGATACGCCAACGAAACCTGAGGGCTGGAGGCGTAAGAGGCTACTCTGCAAGACAACTGAACACGTCACCAGACAGGCATTTGCTTTATGACACGCAACCAACGACTGCTCGTTGCAGTCCTGATCGCCGGCACCGGTTTGACGATGGCGACCGCCCGCGCCGACAGTCATACGCCCGAAAATCAGTTCATCGCTCAGTTCGATGCTTGGTACGCCGCCAACCCGCCACGCACGACTGAGCCGTCGCCGGCCGATCGGGCGCTCCTCGAAAAGCACAAGCCGCGATACTATCTGGCCGCTGACGCGCGCAATCCGGTCGATTTTTATCGCGACTACATCGCCAACGGCTCACTTTATGACGCGACCGGAAAGGTCATCGCGCACAAGCCCGACCGAGCAACACTGAACACACACGCCCTGGATCCCGGCGCGCTGTTCGTTCACGATGGTCCGGCCGATGGTCAACACACCGGCGCCGTCTACGGCCGCGTCGATCGCGATACGATGACGTCGCCGGTTGGCGCGCGGCCGCTCGTGTTCCTGACCTACACTCTTGCCTTCGAGACCTCGGGCCTACCGTTCGGGCTCACGGGCCTTCAGGAGTTTGCCGTGCGTCTGGTTGCCGATCCGAGTGATTGGCATCAGCTCGATCACTACATCAACGTCACCATCGCGCTCGATGAGACCAAGCCTGAGCGGCAGCCGATCGCAGCGATTTTCCAGCAGCACAACTATCTGCGGACCTGGCGGTTGGGGGGCGCCGAAGGACCGGGCAAACTAAGCTGGCCGGCCGATGGCCGCCTCGCGGTCGACATCGCCAAGCGCTCCAATGAAGCCTATCCGCATCGAGACGGACCAACCCGATGGCGCTGCGCCTCATTCATGGACGGCGCATCGGCCCGCTGGCTGGTGATGGGCGGATCGGCGCCGATGACAGCCGCCGAAGATGTCACCGACCCGGCGCGCAGCCTCGATGATCTCTCCCTCATTACGCTGCCGCCGTCGGATGCGTTCTACACCTTTCGCGGCTCGCTCGGCGCCCGCCGGTCGCTGCCCGGCCGCTCGGGTCCGCCGGGTGCCGATTTCAACACCCTCGCCGCCCTCAAACGGCCGCTGTCGCAGCTCGCGATCTCTTATTGGTATGAGGGCCTTGAGACCTATCCCGGCGAGGTCGACTCGATTGCGACCAAGGCCTGGTCGGGCGAAGCGATCGATCCGCAGCCGTTCCTGGATCGCTTCTGGCGCGATTGGGCTGACCCCTCGACACCCGTGCCG
>JANORU010000531.1:0-6820 GCA_031415475.1 Hyphomicrobium sp. | reverse complement strand
CCATCCCGTTTCAGATGCGGTGGCTCATCGACAAGTGCGGCTGCCAACATGCCGGCGAGTTTGGCATCGACAGCGGTCAGCGCTGATTTGATCCGCGCAAGTTCAGCTGGAAAACCGGCGATGCTGGTTGCATCGCGGGATTTGGACGAGACAGCGAGCATCCGCGCAGCGTTCAAAGCGGCTGCGAGGCCATCGCGAATGCCGGCCAGATCGCGCGGACCGCCACGACCGAATGCGAGGCGAGAAACGGCGCGAGCAATATCCGGCGCTGAGCGCAGCGCGTCGCGCAAGTCCCGTCGCAACCGGTCGCCCGCGACCAGATTCTCGACAGCATCGAGACGGCGATTGATCTCGCCGACATCGCGCAACGGGCTCGAAAGGCGGGCTGACAGCTCACGCGCGCCGGCGCCTGTCACCGTTCGATCGATGGCCGCGAGAAGGCTGCCATCTTTCTCGCCGGATGACGAGCGGGTGAGTTCGAGACTTGCGCGGCTCGCCGCATCGATCATCAGCACGGCCCCGCCGCCCGATCGCCTTGGCGGCCGGATGACCGGCTTCTTGCCGATCTGCGTCAGATCGATGTAGCGCAGCAGCGCGCCCGTCGCGGCCATCTCGGCGCGCGAGAACGATCCAAAGCCGCTCAGTTCCGAGACGCCCAACTGGGCCTTCAAGCCTCGCTCGCCCGATGCGCTGTCGAACGAAGCCGACGGAACCGGCGTCATAGCGGCACCCGCCACTTTAATCCAACGCGTGACGAACTCATCGCCGGCCAGCGCATCAGGCACGATCACTTCGCTCGGGCTCAAGCGAACCAGTTCGCCGGGCAGGTCGTCGCCCGGCACGTCGCCGATTTCCGTCTCGCCTGTTGAAATGTCGAGCGAAGCTAGCGCATAGCGCACGCCCGCATCCGTACCCGGGGCACGAAACAGACTGGTCAGATAATTGCGCGCCTTGGCGTCGAGCAGCGCCTCTTCGGTAATCGTACCGGGCGTCACGAGCCGCACGACATCGCGTTTGACGACCGCTTTCGATCCGCGCTTGCGTGCCTCCGCCGGATCTTCAAGCTGCTCGCAGACAGCGACGCGGAAGCCCTGCTTGATCAATCGCTGGAGATAGTCATCGGCGCGATGCACCGGCACTCCGCACATGGCAATGTCTTGACCCTGATGCTTGCCGCGCTTGGTCAGCACGATGCCGAGGGCTTGTGAAGCTTTGACCGCATCCTCAAAGAACAGCTCGTAGAAATCGCCCATCCGGTACCACAGCAGGCTATCCGGATTGGCGGCCTTGATTTCGAGGTACTGCGCCATCGACGGAGTGGCTTCGACCGCAACTCCAGGCAGCGGCGCTCCGCCCGCCTGCGGGTCGCTGGTGTCGGCCGTGGGGTCTGGGCTTCGCTCGGCGGCCATGTCTCGTCTGCTTGTCGGGGTCACGTCGGGTTCGGGCTCACAATACACTAGGCAAACTGATGCTAAAGTTGGAGGGCCGCCTGATTGCCGCGATCCGGCCGTGACACTATCGTCTCGCCCTTCCCCTGGCGCTCAGTGTATCTCATATACGCCGTCCGCATTTTCACAAACTCCGAGACCGATATCATGGCCGCCAAGCCCACCGCGCCGTCCCGCGTGACGTATCAGGAAGCCCTGCAGTTCCACGCCATGGGTAAGCCGGGCAAGCTCGAAATCACACCGACCAAGCCACTTGCCACGCAGCGCGACCTGTCGCTCGCCTATTCGCCGGGCGTCGCTGCCCCGGTTGAAGCCATCGCCGCCGATCCGGCATGCGCCTACGACTACACCAACAAGGGCAACCTAGTTGCTGTCGTCTCCAACGGCACGGCCATCCTCGGGCTCGGCAATCTCGGGGCCTTAGCATCGAAGCCCGTCATGGAAGGCAAGGGCGCGCTGTTCAAGCGGTTCGCCGACATCGACGCAATGGATCTACTCGTCGATACCGAAGACGTCGACGCGTTCATCAACTGCGTCCGCTATCTCGGGCCGTCCTTCGGCGGCATCAATCTCGAAGACATCAAGGCGCCGGACTGCTTCATCATCGAAGAGAAGCTGCGAGAGCTGCTAGATATCCCCGTATTCCACGATGACCAGCACGGCACCGCCATCATCGCCGCTGCGGGACTGCTCAACGCGCTCGAATTGACGGGCCGCAATATCAAGAAATTCTCGCTGGTCGTCAACGGAGCCGGTGCGGCCGGCATCGCCTGCCTCGAACTGCTCGGCAGCCTCGGCATGCCGAAAAAGAATGTCATTTTCTGCGACACCAAGGGCGTCATCTACCAGGGTCGCAAGGAGGGCATGAACCAGTGGAAGTCGGCCTACGCCTCGCCGACCAAGGCGCGCACGCTGGCCGAAGCGCTCGACGGCGCGGATGCTTTCTTCGGCCTGTCGGCCAAGGGTGCAGTGACCCAAGCCATGGTCAAATCGATGGCGCCCAAGCCGATCATTTTCGCCATGGCCAATCCCGATCCGGAAATCACGCCGGAGGATGTCCACGAGGTCCGCAGTGATGCGATCGTCGCCACCGGCCGCTCCGACTATCCCAATCAGGTCAACAACGTCCTCGGTTTCCCGTTCATTTTCCGCGGCGCGCTCGACGTGCAGGCGCGGACTATCAACGAGGCCATGAAAATTGCCGCGACCCGCGCGCTGGCCGGTCTCGCCCGTCAGGAAGTTCCTGACGAGGTGGCTGCCGCCTTCCACGGACGCCGGCCGGTGTTCGGGCCCGAGTACATTATTCCAGCGCCGTTCGATCCGCGCCTTATCAGTCACGTGCCACCGGCGGTTGCGACGGCGGCGATGGATTCAGGCGTTGCCCGCCGCCCGATTGTCGACATGGAGGCCTACGTTGCGCGCTTGAAAGGCCGGCTCGATCCGGTCACCGGCTGGCTGCAATCGACCTTCGACCGCGTGCGCGAAAACCCCAAGCGGGTGATTTTCGCCGAGGGCGAGGACCCGGCTGTCATCCGCGCGGCCAATGCCTATCTCTCGCAAGGCTTCGGCACGCCGATCCTGGTCGGCACAAAGGAAATTATCAAACAGCGCTTCGCCGAACTGTCTATTCCGCTGCGCAAGGACTTCGAAATCCTCGATACCCAGCACGCGCCCGAGCAGTTTTCCGAATTCCTGTTTCAGCGCCTGCAACGGCGCGGCTACCTCAAGCGCGATTGCGAGCGCCTGGTGCGCAACGAACGCAACATCTTCTCCGCACTAATGATCGTTCACGGCCGCGCCGACGCGATGGTGTCGGGTGTCACGCGCAACTGGACCAGCGTGCACCAAGATGTGCGCCGCGTGATGGATGCCCGGCCCGGCCGGACCATTATCGGCGTGTCACTTGCTTTGTGCCGCGGCCGCGCCGTGCTGATCGCCGATACCAGCGTGCATGACATGCCGACCGGCGAACAACTCGCCAACATCGCAATTGAAGCCGCACGCGCCGCCCGTAACTTCGGCCTGACGCCACGCGTCGCCATGCTCGCCTATTCGACGTTCGGTCAGCCGCGTGGTGAGCGCTCGGATTCGGTGCGCGAGGCGGTCGGCATACTCGATGAGCGGCGCGTCGATTTCGAATACGACGGCGACATGGCCGCCGATGTCGCACTCAACGCTGAGATGATGAAGCTCTATCCGTTCTGCCGCCTGACCGACACGGCCAACGTGCTCGTCATGCCGGCTTTTCACGCTGCCTCGATTGCCACCAAGACACTGAAAGAACTCGGTGGCGCGACCGTCATCGGCCCGTTGCTCGTCGGCCTCGAACACTCCGTCCAGATCGCCACCCTCGGCGCCAAGGATGCCGACATCATGAACCTGGCGGCATTAGCCGCCTATGATGTGGGTGGGTGAGGGTGTTGACAAGTAGGGCTGCCCGTTAAGAACTGATATCGTCCGGCGCTTCTTTGTACTGTACCGATCTGTCACCCAACGCCACCGCCGCACGAAAGGGCCACCTGATGTTTCCGTTGTCGAACATGCTGCGCTCTTTCATCAAGGTGGGCAGTCTGACTGTTATCGATGCAGAAGGACGCTCCCACACCTTCGGCGACGCAGCGGCAACCGGCGCCGGCGCACCCAACGTCACAATGAAACTGACGGATCCGGCGCTTTATCGCTCGCTATTCTTTAATCCCGAACTGCATGCCGGCGAAGCCTACATGGACGGGCGCATGAGCTTTCCGGGCTCGAGCCTGCGCGATTTCCTCACGCTGTTCTCGATCAACCGGCGGGCGCTCGCCGCGTTTCCGATGCAAAAGGTTTTCCAGCGGGCCTCGCGCGCGCTGAAGCGCTTCCAGCAGGCCAATCCGGTCGGCAAGGCGCAGGCCAACGTCGCCCACCACTACGACATCGGCAACGATTTCTATGAACTGTTCCTGGACAAAGGCTTGTTCTACTCCTGCGCCTACTTTCGCGATGAGGCTGACAGCCTCGAAGCGGCGCAGATCAACAAGTGCCGGCTGATCGCCGCCAAGCTGCAGCTCAAGCCCGGCATGAAAGTCCTCGATATCGGCTCGGGTTGGGGCGGGCTGGCGATGTATCTCGCGCGCATCGCCGATGTCGAAGTCCTCGGCTGCACACTGTCGAAAGAGCAGCATGCGCTGGCGGAGGCGCGGGCGCGGGACGCGGGCCTCAGCAATCGAGTTCGCTTCGAACTGGTCGACTACCGCAACCTAAACCGCAAATTCGATCGCATTGTCTCGGTCGGCATGTTCGAGCACGTCGGCGTCGCGCACTACGGCGAGTTCTTCGTCAAAATCAACGAGCTGATGACCGACGACGGAGTGATGCTCCTGCACTCGATCGGCAAAATGAGCCCGCCGGGAACGGCAAGCCCGTGGCTCAGGAAGTACATCTTCCCCGGCGCCTATTCGCCGGCCTTGTCCGAAGTGTTCCCGGCCGTCGAGACCAACCAACTTTGGGTCACAGACCTTGAATTCCTGCGCGTCCACTACGCGACGACCCTGAAGCACTGGCATCAGCGCTTCGACGCCAACCGCGCCAAGGTCGCGGCGCTGTATGACGAGCGCTTCTGCCGGATGTGGGAATTCTACCTGATCAGCGCCGAGATGATGTTTCGCACGGGAGCGCAGGAAGTCTTCCACATGCAGCTCGCCAAAAAGCGCGACGCCGCGCCGATCGTGCGCGACTACATCGTCGATGAGCAGCGGGCGATGATTGCCAAGGAAAACGCTGGGACTTAAGGGCGGGGGTCGCTGTTACCGTCACTCCTTGTGTCAGACCCTCCAGGTGTCAGACCCTAAGGGTCTGACACCCAAATCTTGCTCTCACTCCGCTGCCGTCTTGGCCGCCTGCACGGCGGCGTGGGCTTCCTCGGCGCGCTCGAAGATGTGCGGCTGGAGACCACGCTTCGACAACGCATCTTGCATCTTCAGGCGCATGAAGGCGCTGGTCGTATAGCGGGCCGTCGAGAGATAATGGTTCTCCATCATGAACTGGATCATCTCGGCATACTTGTCGAAGAGATCGTCGGAGATCCGGCAGCCGTCGTGATTAACCACCGAATGGACGCGCCGGCCGGCAGCGATGCAGGCATCCGACAAGACGCGGCGCAGATCGTCAATGTCGCTCTTCTTGCGGACGCTCCAGCCCTCGAGGTTGACGAACAGAATGTTGCGTTCAGCATCGTAACGCACGCGTTCCGAGAGCTTCATGTTCATCAGCTCGCTCATCAAATCCATCGGCTCGTCGACGAAGATGCGCCGGTCCATCGGCATCGGCTTGTTGATGACCGGCTTGAAATCCATCTGGGCGAGAATGTGCTTGTCGATGTCGATGCCGGGCGCGACCTCGATCAGTTCGAGGCCATCGGGCGTCAACTGGAACACGCAGCGCTCAGTGACATAGATGACCGGCTGCGATTTGCTGCTCGCATACTTGCCCGAGAACGTCACCTGCTCGACATTGTTGACGAACTTGCGAGCGCGGCCTTCCTTGATGATCTTCAGCTTGCCGTAGTGGACCTCGACTTCGAGCCCGCCGGCTGTGAAGGTGCCGGCAAACACCACGGCGCGGGCATTCTGCGAAATGTCGATGAAGCCGCCGCAGCCGTTCAAGCGGCCGCCGAACTTCGATGTATTGACGTTGCCGAACTGATCGCACTCGGCCATGCCGAGACAGGTGAGATCGAGGCCACGGCCGTGGTAAAAATCGAACATCTGGTTCTGATCGATGATCGAGTGCGCATTGGCTGACGCGCCGAAGCTCGATCCGCCGGCCAGCACGCCGCCGATGGCGCCGGCTTCGGTGGTCATGACGATGTACGGCGTCACTTGCTCTTCATTGGCGACGGATGCAACGCCGTCCGGCGCGCCGACACCCAGATTGATAACCCCGTTCGGCGGCAATTCGAACGCCGCGCGCCGGGCGATGATTTTGCGCTCGTCGAGTTCCATTTTTGAAATGGCATCGACGGGAACGCGGATTTCGCCGGCTAGCCCGGCGTCGTACATGACGCCATAGTTCATGCGGTGCATGACGGGGTCATCGGCGACCACCACGGCATCGACGAGAATTCCGGGAACTTTTACGTCCTTGGGCTTGATCGAACCCTGTTCGACGATCCGTTCGACCTGAGCGATGACGACACCGCCGTTGTTATGCGCGGCCATCGCCTGCGCCAGCACGTCGAGCGTCAGGCACTCTTTTTCCATACTGAGGTTGCCCGACGGATCGGCGCTGGTGGCGCGGATCAGTGCGACGTCGATCTTGGTCGCCTTGTAGAACAGCCACTCCTCGCCTTCGACTTCGACGTGTTTGACGATATCGTCCTTGGTGACCTCGTTGAC
>JANORU010000530.1:0-4483 GCA_031415475.1 Hyphomicrobium sp. | reverse complement strand
CGTCGGACGCGGCGTTGGCGCGCAGACCAATATGGTAAGCGTCTAAACGGTCTGGCTTGGCGGAGCTTCGATTTGACGTATGTAGCCCCTGTCGACGATCTGATCGGCGCGTTGACGGTGGCCGGGCGGTTCGAAGCGCTGACCGCCCAGGGCCTCTACGACGGCCTCGACCTCGAGACCGTTCGCGCCATTCTCGAGGAAGCCGGCAGACTGGCGAGCGAGGTCCTCGATCCGCTAAACGGGTCCGGCGACCGGGCCGGTTCGGTCCTCAAATCCGGTGCGGTGACGACCGCGCCAGGGTTCAAGGAGGCCTACAAGCAATTCTCGGATGGCGGATGGAGCGCACTGCCGGGTCCGGCCGAGTACGGCGGCCAGGGGCTACCGAGCAGCGTCGCCATGGCGGTCTCTGAAATCTGGTCGAGCGCCAACCTCGCGCTCGGTATGTGCCCACTGCTGACCAACGGCGCCATCGATGCCATCGAGATCGGCGGCTCGGACGAGCTTAAAGCGCACTATCTCCCGAATATGATCTCCGGCCGCTGGACCGGCACGATGAACCTCACCGAACCGCAGGCCGGCTCCGACCTCAATGCGTTGACCTCCAAGGCCGAGCGCAACGGCGATGGCAGCTACCGCATCACCGGCACAAAAATCTTCATCAGTTTCGGTGAGCACGATCTGGCCGAGAACATCATCCATCTCGTGCTGGCCCGGCTGCCCGATGGCGCGCCCGGCACGCGCGGCATTTCACTTTTTCTTGTTCCGAAATTTCTCGTCAACGCCGATGGAACACTGGGCGCGCGCAACGATGTCATCTGCGCCGGTATCGAACACAAGATGGGCATCAAGGCGAGCCCGACGTGCGTCATGAAATTCGGTGAGCAGGGCGGCGCGACCGGCTATCTCGTCGGCGAAGAACATCGCGGGCTCGCCACCATGTTCGTGATGATGAATGCCGCGCGTCTCGCCGTTGGCGTGCAGGGTGTCGGCATTGCCGAACGCGCGACGCAGCGGGCGATCCACTACGCCACCGATCGGCGGCAGGGCCGCGCGTCGTCAAACTCAACAGGTGGCATGTCGCCGATCATCGAGCATCCCGATATCCGTCGCACGCTGCTGACCATGCAAAGTCTAACCAAAGCCGCCCGCGCGCTGTGTGCCGCCACCGCCGCCGAAACCGACATCTCGCATCGGGCCAAGGATGATGGCGAACGCAAAGCTGCCGCTGCCAAGGTGGCACTATTGACGCCGCTCGCCAAAGCCTTTGCCACCGAAGTGGCGGTCGAGGTGGCGTCTCTTGGAATTCAAGTGCACGGCGGCATGGGGTTCGTCGAGGACACGGGCGCGGCGCAGGATCTGCGCGATGCCCGAATTCTACCGATCTACGAAGGCACCAACGGCATCCAGGCGATCGATCTCGTGATGCGGAAGTTGCCGAACGCGGCGACGGTCAAAGCCTACCTCGGTGAGATCGCGGAGATGGCGGCCCGTGTCCAGAAAATCAACGTGCCGGCCTTCGGGCGGCTCGGTACGCGGCTTCAACAGGCCTCGGACGCAGTGCAGGCGGCGACCGGTTGGATGCACGCAACTGTCGGGACGGCCCCGGATGCCGCGCTGGCCAGCGCCACGCCGTATCTGCGATTGTTCAGCCTCGCTGCCGGTGGCCGCTATCTGGCAGACACGGCGCTAGCGGCCCACGCGGCGGGCCAAGACCCGGCCGGCGATATCGCCATCGCCCGCTTCTTCGGCGATCATTTTCTCGTCACGGCTCCTGGTCTTGCCGACACAATTATGAGCGGCGCCGATGCCATTCTCGAAGCCCCGAACTTGGCAACAGCATGACAAGCGATATCGAGATCAACCGTGATGGCGCCGTGCAGATTGTGCGCCTCGTGCGTCCACAAAAGAAGAACGCGCTGACGCAAGCCATGTATTCTGCGATTGCCGCAGCCCTTCGTGATGGTGACCAAAATCCGGGGATGCGCGCCCACGTTCTCACCGGCACGGGCGGCGTGTTCACTGCCGGTAACGATATTGCCGACTTCCTGGCGGCCGGCCGCGACGTCACGGCCTTTGCCGAGGCCATAAGGGCGTTTCTCTTGGCACTCGCAACAGTCGAGAAACCGCTGATCGCCGCGGTCGATGGCTTGGCGATCGGCGTCGGCACCACGCTGCTGTTTCACTGCGATCTCGTTTACGCCACGCCGTCGTCGCGCTTCTCGACGCCATTTCTCGCCCTCGGACTTGTGCCGGAGGCTGCGTCCTCGCTGCTGATGCCACAGCGGATGGGTTATGCCCGCGCTTTCGAGATGCTGGTGCTGGGTGAAACATTCAGCGCCGAGCGGGCGCGCGAGGCCGGGTTCGTTAATGCTGTTGTTGGCGCGGACGAGCTTGAGAAGGTCGCTCTTGGCGCCGCGCAACGCTTGGCCGCCGCACCACCGAACGCCCTGAAAAGCTCGCGCTCCCTGATGCGTGGCGACCGCGCCGACATTCTTAAGCGGATCGATGTCGAAGCCGCACTCTTTCTCAAATGCCTCGCATCGCCGGAAGCACAAAAGGCGTTCGCGGCATTCCTCAACAAGACGCGGGGAGCGGCGTCATGAATGCGCGCGCACCCTCGATTGGGCTGGTCGCGGCGCTGCTTCTGCTTGCCGTCCCAGTCGCGCACGCCAACTGGCTGACGCACATCATGAAGGAAGCGGGCGAAGCCGGCGGCCACGCAGGTGGCAAGGTCGCACGCGCCATCGACGGACCGCTCGACGATGCGTTGCGTCAACTGAAAGCGCTGCCCGAGCCGGCCGGCGGTAGCGTCGCGCTCGCCGCCCACGTCGGCCCGGAAGGTCATTGGCATTTCGCCAACAAAGCGGGCGATACGTTCACGGCGGCAACGCCGGACGAACTCGCCTTGATGCCGAAGGCCTTGGCACCCGATGCGGCGAGCGACGCCAAGCTCTCGATTTATCTGACGCCCGAAACGGTATTTGCTGATCGCGCGGCAATCGAAGGGTTGCCCAAGACGGCCGATCTTCACATCGCCGGCAAAGGACCGCCATTGAAACTCGTCAAGCGCGCGGGCGACGCGGGTGAAAAGCTGTTCGCCGAAACCGCATCCGGTCTCCTGGTTGATATGACAGATCAGGCGCTGTTCGATGAAGCTGTGTTCCGGCTTGCGCAGAAATTGAAGCCGTCGGCGGTGCGCGTCGTCGCGCTTGCTCCCGGCGGGCCGAACGCACTTCTGACAGTGCCCAAATTCGATTCCGCAACGAAAACCGCACTGGTCGATGCCATCGATCCCGCGAGCCTACCGGGTGCGCTTCGCTCGCTGCCAGGCCAAACCGTGGTGGTGACCGGCCGCGTCGACGGCACTGCACTCTACTTTCGGCCGGAGCGCGGCGCGGAAGCGCAGCTGGATCTGGCGGCCGTCCGCGATGCGGCGCGCGAAGCCGGCGTCAACCTCGTCATTGTCCGCGCCGAGACACCCTTGCAGCCGGGCGGCCGCAATTGGTTCTGGCAGAAGGTCGAAGTGGCGGGCCTTGGCGATGCCGTGCGCCAGCCGACCTATGGCGATTTTCTGTCGTCGCTCGCGCCGAAGGGCAGTGGTCTTGTGGTGGCCGCCGAACGCGATGGCGCCGGCCGCATGGTGCTGCGCGCCACGCCAGCCAGCGGCCCTCCCTCCGCCATCGGCGAAACATGGTCGTCGTGGACCGGGTCATTGGCAAGTCACGTGCTCGGCGAAGTCGTTCTCAAGGCGGCCGATCTCCATGTCGCCGACAAGGAGCGGCAGACCGAACTCGACGACCGGATCATCCCCGGGATTCCCTCTGCGATCCAATATACCTATCTCATCGCGCTGCTGGCCGGCATCTTCGCCAATGCTGTCGCCCGCGGCTGGTTTGCACGCATCTGGCCAGCCGAGGCCGCGTCCGAGTATGCGTCTAAAGGTGGATACGCCGCTGCTTGGCTGGTGCGCTGGCTCGTGTTTGGGTTGCTGTTCCTGCCGGTCGTGGCCTTTCCGGCACTTGTCGTCACCCTGGCGTGGCAAGTCTGGTCCGTGATAACTGCGCCGTTCCGTTTTCTTGGCTGGCTGAAAAGGAGGGTCACATCCGCTACGCCCTGAACTTCACGACAATTGCCAACGCAAGGATCGATTTGAAATGAGCTCACTGGCCGGCAAGACACTGTTCATCTCTGGTGCCAGCCGTGGCATCGGCCTCGCCATTGCGTTGAGAGCCGCACGCGACGGCGCCAATATTGCCATTGCCGCCAAGTCATCACAGCCCAATCCGAAACTCGAAGGAACGGTCTTTTCGGCTGCCGAAGCGATCGAGGTCGCTGGCGGCCGGGCGCTGCCGATCGTCTGCGACATTCGCTACGAAGACCAGGTTGAGGCCGCCGTCACGGCGACGGTGGAGAAGTTCGGTGGCATCGACATCTGCATCAACAATGCTTCGGCGATCGCCATGACGCCGACCGCCAAGACCGA
>JANORU010000529.1:0-4446 GCA_031415475.1 Hyphomicrobium sp. | reverse complement strand
CATTGAAGGTGCCCTCGGTCTGGTAGCTTTCGAGTTTGGTCATGTTGACGCCGTTGGTGGCGAAACCGCCGAGCGCCTTGTAGAGCGCCGCCGGCACGTTGCGGACGCGGAACAGGAACGTGGTGACGACCTCGCCGTCTTCGGGCTCGGCATCGTCCGGGTCCTTGGCAAGGACGACGAAGCGCGTCGTGTTGTGGGCTTCGTCCTCGATGTCGCTCTTGAGAATCTGCAGTCCATAGGTTTCGGCGGCGAGCCTGGAGGCGATAGCTGCGAGGGTCGGATCATCGGACTGTGCAACGATCCGCGCCGAGCCGGCGGTGTCGGCCTCGGGAACAGGCTTGACGCCAAGTTTGCGCAACGTGTTGCGGCACTGGCCCAAGGCTTGGGTATGGCTCAGCACGCTTTTGATGGATTGCAGCGTCGCGCCGGGCTTGGCCATCAGCTGATGGCGGACGCGCAGGAAGTGCTCGGAGACAATGTACAGATCGGCGCCCGGCAACAGGTGATGAATATCGGCGACGCGGCCGGCGACCGAATTCTCGATCGGGATCATGGCATAGTCGACCTCGCCGGTTTTGACGGCGGCGAGCGCGTCTTCGAATGTCGGGTAGGGCACCGGTTCGAGCTTGCCCTGTGCTTCGGTGCAGGCGAGATGCGAGTTGGCGCCCGGTTCGCCCTGATAGGCGATGCGGCCGGAGGTGGCGTGGATGAAGCTGTTGGGCATGTTGGGTTCTGCGGTCTCGGTTGAATTGGCGCGCTACTTTTAGCCGGCCAAGCTCGATTACGTTTTCAGCAGTTTGCGAGCCCGCTCAAGATCGGCCGGAGTATCGACACCGAGCGGAACGGTGTCAACGATGGTCGCGTCGATCCGCATGCCGCCTTCGAGCGCGCGCAGTTGTTCGAGCCGTTCGCGGATTTCGAGCGGCGACGGCTTCATGGCGACGAACCGTTCGAGCGCCACGCGCCGGTAGGCGTAGATGCCGATGTGATGGTACAGCGGCCCGTCGCCGTGGGGGGCGCTGGCGCGGGTGAAGTAGAGCGCGCGTAATGTCTTGCCATCGCCGACCGGCGTGCCGACCACCTTGACGACATTGGGATTGGTGCGGTCATCCTTGCCCTCGATCTCGGCGGCGAGCGTGGCGATGTCCGGTCCCTTGCTCAGCAGCGGTTCGGTGCAGGCGGTGATGAGACGCGGCTCAAGCGTTGGCAGGTCGCCTTGCAAGTTGACGATGATGTCGGCATCGGCTTCCGGGTCGACGTGGTTGAGCGCTTCGTAGATCCGGTCGGAACCGGAGATATGATCGTCACGGGTCATCACCGCTTCGCCGCCGGCATCGCGAATGGCCGCGACGATCTTTTCGCTGTCGGTTGCGACCACCACCCGGCCGGCCTCGGCGGCAACGGCGCGCCGCCAGACGTGGACGATCATGGGCGTGCCATGAATGTCGGCCATCGGCTTATCGGGCAGCCGGGTGGCGCGCATGCGCGCCGGGATGAAAACCAGGATCTTGGGCATTTGGCCGCCGCAAAAAGACATGCGAGTGACAATAGGTCTCGCGCAACGGGTCTAAACCACCGCCCCGCGCGGTTGCAAGCGACACGCGAATTTTCTACATCGAGGCCATCAGTTAACAAGGTCGTCCTCAGGATCGGTGCCGATGGATTCGTTTGAACTTTCCAAGATCGCGGGTGCCGCATTGGCAGCGCTGCTTTTGATCTTCGGCGTCAAGACGCTGATCGAGCAGCGGCTGGCACCTCATGGCCCCGAAGTGGTTGGCTACAAGTTGCCGACCGAAGTCGCCGAGGCCGCGGCTGCTCCTGCGGCTGAAACGCCGGTGGTTCCGGCACCGGCTGTAACGCCCGCACCCGCAACGGGCGCTCCTGTTGCCGCTCCTAAACCGGCTCCGGCCGCAGCCAATACGGCTCCTGCTCCCAAGGCTGCTGAAGGCGCACCGGCACCTGCTCCTGCTGCTACTCCGGCGCCTGCTGCGGCTGGTGGCTTCGACAGCAAGCTCGTGCTCGCAGCACTCGCGACCGCAAAGCCGGACGAAGGCAAGGCGACCGCCAAGAAATGTCTGGCGTGCCACGTCGTCGATAAGGGAGCCGCGAGCAAAGTGGCACCGAGCCTGTGGGGTATCGTCAACCGGCCGAAAGCCTCGCAGGCGGATTATGCCGGCTACTCGGAAGCGTTGAAGGCCAAGGGCGGTGCATGGAGCTACGCCGACCTCGCTCAGTTCCTGCACAAGCCGAAGGGCTACGTGGCCGGCACCAAAATGGTGTTCAACGGCATTCCAGAAGCGGCCGATATCGCCAATGTCATCGCCTATCTGCGAACACTGAGCGACGCCCCGGCGGCGTTGCCGAACTGACGTTTCCGCCATCTTGCGGCACCGAGAAAATCAAGCTCCGCCAATATGTTGGCGGGGCTTTTTGCGCTTCCGCGACATTAAGAAAAGTTAAACGGGCATGATCGCACCGGGGCCTTGTGCCCGTGCTAGGACTGAAATCGACTAGGGCGCTGCGCTCGTACGTGCAGCCATGAAGCAAAGACTGTTCGCAACCGGGATACGACGCATGATTTTGGGCCGCACATGGATCAGCGCTTTGGCGGGTTTGGCGCTCGTCAGTCTCGCTTGGCCGCTGGCGGCGGCCGATGCACAGGTAAAGCGCCATGGCGTGTCGCTGATCGGCGAGCCCAAGGTGCCGGCCGACTACAAGCATTTCGAATTTGCCAACCCGGACGCACCCAAGGGTGGCGCACTGCGTATGTCGGAAACCGGAACGTTCGACAGCTTGAACCCGTTCACGATCAAGGGCGTCGCGGCCGAGGGCATTGGCCTCATCTATGACTCGCTGATGTTCAGTTCGCCCGACGAGCCGTCGGCAGAGTATGGCCTCGTCGCCGAGTGGATCAGTTACCCGGATGACTATTCGTCGGTGACCTTCGGTCTGCGCCCCGAAGCCAAATTCCACGACGGCAAGCCGGTGACGCCGGACGACATTATTTTCTCGTTCGAGCAGCAAAAGAAGAACAGCCCGGCCGCCGCGTTTTACTACAAGAACGTCGTCAAGGCGGAGAAGACGGCCGAGCGCGAGGTGACGTTCACCTTCGACACCAAGGGCAACCGCGAACTGCCGCAGATTGTCGGACAGATCAACGTGCTGCCGAAGCTCTTTTGGGACCAAAAGGGCGCCAACGGCGAGCCGCGCGACCTGGCCAAGTCGACGCTCGAAATTCCGCTCGGCTCAGGCCCTTACAAAATCAAGTCGGTCGATGCCGGCCGTGGCATCGTCTTTGAGCGGGTCAAGGACTGGTGGGCGAAGGACCTGCCGGTCGGGCGCGGTCTCTATAACTTCGATGAGATTTCCTACATCTACTTCAAGGACCGGCTGCCGGCGTTCGAAGGCTTCAAGTCCGGTGTGTTCGACTACTGGGTCGAATCGAAGGCCAGCGATTGGGCCACCGGCTACGAGTTCGATGCGGTCAAGAAGGGACTCGTCAAAAAGGAAAACCTCGCCCACAGCCGCGTCGCGCCGATGCAGGCGCTGGTCTACAATCTACGCCGTCCACAGTTCCAGGACATCCGCGTGCGCCGGGCATTGGCGCAAGCCTTCAACTTCGAAGCGCTCAACAAGTCGATTTTCTACGGCCAGTACATCCGCACGCAAAGCTACTTCGGCAATTCCGAACTGGCGGCGACCGGACTGCCTGAAGGCCGCGAGCTTGAAATCCTGACTGAGCTAAAGGCCGACCTGCCGCCGGAGGTTTTCACGACGCCGTGGAAATCGCCGTCGAATGAGAAAGACGCCGATTTCCGCATCAATATGCTGGCGGCGACCAAGCTGCTGGATGAGGCCGGCTGGAAGGTCGATGGCCGCGTGCGCAAGAACGCGGCCGGTGAAACTCTGAAACTCGAAGTGCTGCTGGAACGCGACGACTTCGAGCGCATCGTCTTGCCGTTCGTCGACAACCTGAAAAAGCTCGGCGTCGAGGCCAGTGTGCGGTTAGTTGATGCCGCGCAGTACAAGCGCCGTCTCGACAGCCGCGACTACGACATTTTTGTTGGCGGTTTCGCGCAATCCCTTTCGCCCGGCAATGAGCAACGCCAATTCTTTGGTTCAGAGGCGGCCGACCGCGAAGGTAGCCCGAACACCATCGGCATCAAGAGCCCGGTGGTCGACAAGCTGGTCGACAAGGTCGTGTTCACAAAAGACCGCGCCGACCTAGTGGCCGCCACCAAGGCGCTCGATCGCGCGCTTCTTTGGAACTGGTACCTCATTCCACAGTGGTATTACCCTTATGACCGTGTCGCCACCTGGGATATCTATGGCCGGCCGGAAAAATTGCCGTCGCAGAATCCGGCTTACGTTTCGTCATGGTGGGCCGATTCTGGCAAGCAGCAGGCGGTTGCCGCCGCCAAGGGCAAGTGATGCGGATGGCGGCAC
>JANORU010000528.1:0-11354 GCA_031415475.1 Hyphomicrobium sp. | reverse complement strand
AGTGTCGGGGAGGCGCTTGGTGATCTCTTCAAGTATCTCTACCGCCGACGGCCGGGCGGCAACGAAGTCAGCGAAGGCCGACGAGTGGGCGGCCGATTTTCCGGCATCGACCGCCGTCGCTCTGGCGGTGTTGACCCGCTCGCGGACTTCCGACGTCTGCTGCTGAAGTTCCAGGAGGGCGGTTTCGTGGCGTGCCGTTGTGATGACGACGGCGCCTAGTCCAAGGCCCAAAATGGTGGCGACCAGCAAGCCCGTCCCGCGGCCTTTGCCGGTACTTTTGCTCCCCGATCCGTCATCCAGAAAGTTGACGGCCAGCGGCGCCTTGCCGGCGATATCCCAGCAGTCCACGCGATCGACAATGCCGCCGGCCGCGATCACATTGTGCACAGCGCGGTCAATCTTCGGCTTCTTGACGACCAGGTGCACCGCTTTGAGCATGGCCCGGCCCGGTTCGGTCGGGGTCAGCAGGGTCGCCGAGTAAACGTCAACGGCCTTCAACGGCGTTGTACGTTCCAGATCGAGCATGGCGATGCGATGGGCGTCCGCCTTGGCTGCACGCGGAACATCCAGAGTGCGGACGAGGCACGCCGAATAGGGCAACAGCAACCGTACGACCGGCGCTCGCTTAGCCGCCCGGCGCGCAATGTCCGACAACGCCCGGTCGTCGGCGTCAGCACCCGCCTCTTGTTCACCACGAGATTGAGCACTTGAACCGGCCTTGAGACTGACGATTGGGCGCAGGTAACCGTCTTCGCCGATCTCGATCGCCATATCCGGCGTGCGACCGCCACCGGCCGATTTGACGCCGGCCGGCACCAGGCCCGCGATCTCGCCCGCCCACCAGCGATAGCCGCGGGCCAAGACGTCCAGGGTATCGAGTTGAGCGGTTGCCATTTTGACTGCACTTATCCGTCGGAAATCGCTTTAACCTCTAGCACAACACCGCGCGCCAACCGGCAAAGTTCCGTATAATAGTGTGGAGATTGGCAGCGGCCCGCCCGGAAATCGAACCGGGCTGTGATGGCAAGATTAAAGGACCATTTTTTGATGGCTCGCGAACAGGCCACCGACGTCCGCCGCGCCGCCGATCCGCGCAGCGAACAGTTCGTGGCCGCGTTGCGGTCGGCCCTGATTGAGGCCGGACTGATCGACGAGTTGGCCGCCCGCCGGGCGGATCGCGCACGCAGCCAATCGAACGAGCGATTGGACGTCGTGGTCTCGCGCTTAGGATTGGTCGGCGATGTCGCGTTGACGCGAACGCTCTCCAAACTTCTCGACATTCCGCTGGTGTCGCAAACCGAATGGCCGGATCAGCCGCCGGACGGCGTACCGGTCGATGGATCGTTTCTGGCCGCACATAAAATTGCTGTGCTGGCCGACAGCGATGACAAAATTGTTCTGGCGGTGGCCGATCCTTTCAACCAGGCTGCCATCGACTCGATAAGTTTCCTGCTCGAACGGCCGGTGCACCTTAAGCTCGCGACGGCCGGCGAGATCGAGCGCTGGCTCAACCGTCATTTCGGGAGACGTCCGGAGGATGGCGGGCCGGCCGACCTTGAGAGTGCGGCCAGCGCCGGCGACGACGCGACCGGCGAGGATGTCCGCCGGCTTGAAGACATGGCGAGCGAGGCGCCGGTCATCCGCCTTGTCCACGATCTGATCGTCAGGGCCGTCGAAAGCCGGGCGTCAGATATTCATATCGAACCGCGCGAAGATTCAGTCCGCGTGCGCTACCGCATCGACGGCGCGCTGCAGACGGTCGAGACGCTCGCTGTCAATTTGCGTGCAGCGCTGACATCACGCGTCAAAATCATGGCCCGCCTCAACATCGCGGAACGCCGCCTGCCGCAGGATGGCCGCATCAAGATCACCGTTCGCGGCCGCGAAATCGACCTTCGCGTGTCGACCATGCCGACCATCAGCGGCGAAAGTGTCGTCTTGAGAATCCTCGATCGCGAAAGCATTCCGCTCGATTTTTCCACCCTCGGGTTCGGCGGCGGAGAACTCGAGACCTTCCAAAAACTGCTCTCTGAGCCGAACGGCATTATTCTCGTTACCGGACCGACCGGCAGCGGTAAAACGACGACCCTCTACACGGCCCTCTCATCGCTCAACAGCCCGAACAGCAAACTGTTCACGGTCGAGGACCCGATTGAGTACCAGTTCACCGGTATCAATCAGATCAACGTCAATCCGAAGATCGGGCTCTCTTTTGCGTCCGCCCTGAGATCAATTCTGCGACAGGATCCCGATATCATCATGGTCGGTGAAATTCGCGATCTTGAAACGGCGGAGATAGCTATTCGGGCGTCACTAACCGGTCATCTCGTGCTGTCGACAGTGCATACCAACAGCGCCGCCGCCACGCTGACCCGGTTGCTCGACATGGGCGTCGAGGATTACCTGCTCGCCACCAGTCTCAAAGGTGTGCTCGCGCAACGCCTTGTACGCCGGCTATGCGCCGATTGCGCAAAGGTCGCGCAGCCGTCGCCTGCCTATCTTGCAAAACTCAAACAGCTGGCAGGAAATCCCGAGGTTGCATCGCCGCGCCTGCGCGAACCGTGCGGCTGCGCGGCCTGCCACAACACCGGATACAGAGGCCGCACAGCGATCTATGAAATGTTGACCGTCACAACACCGGTCCGCGACCAGATTGTATCGACAGGCACCGAAGCCGGAATTGAATCCGTCGCCGTGGCTGGCGGCATGCGGACATTGCTGCAAAATGGAGTCGCTAAGGTTCTTGCCGGCGAAACGACGTTGGACGAAGTGCTGCGGGTAACGAGGGTCGGCGATGCCGCGCTTCCACTATAAGGCCTATGATGCAACAGGCGCGATGAAGACCGGAGAATTGACGGTCGACACGCGCGCCGCCGCGCTCGAAGCCTTGGCGCGACGGGCCGAAGTCGCCGTCGAGCTTTTGGAAAGCAATGCTGCGGCCGCAACACCCTGGTGGCAGCGAGAAATCACGCTATCGCGCGAACTTTCCGCCCCGGCTCTGGCGAATTTCACGCGTGAACTTTCAAGCCTCGTCAACGCCAACCTGCCGCTCGACGAGGCGCTCCGTCTGATTGCTCTGCAACCTGCCTTGAAGTCCCGCGTTCGCACGATCACGCGCAATGTTCTGGAGCGTGTGACCGAAGGCCAGTCTCTGTCGTCGTCGCTGGCGGCCCAGAACGGCGCGTTTCCGGACTTCGCCTGCCGGTTGATCGAGGCCGGTGAAGCGAGCGGATCACTCGGCGCCGTGCTCGATGACCTTGCGAAGTATCTCGAACGGAGCACCGAACTGCGCGCCAAGACCGTGTCGCAGTTGCTCTATCCGGGCGTGCTGCTGCTGGCGGCCATGGCCGCGCTGATCGTGATCACGACCGTACTCATCCCGGCCATCCGGCCGATTTTCGAGGACGCACAAACCGCTCCGCCGGCGCTCGTCAGACTGCTCTCGGGTCTCGAAACGTTCTTGCGCGAAAACGTCCTCGTCCTTTCGGCCGCGTTTTTGGCGGCAATTGCCGCCGTCGCTTTGGCGCTGAAATCGGCACCCCTGCGCCGGCAGATCGATAGCGCGGTGCTAAAGTTGCCCATGATCGGCCCGCTCATTGCCCAATCGCAAACGGCCCGCCTGTCGCGCACGCTTGCGGCGCTGTTGCGCAACAACGTGCCGGTAACCGATGCCGTTCGCATCAGCGGCGGCGTGCTCAACAACCAGGCCTTTGCGGGAGCCCTGCACGATGCGCTGACCGAGATCGAGCAGGGCAGCACGCTGTCGGCACCACTGACGCGCAGCGGGCTCTTTCCCGAACTTTTTCTTCGCCTGACGCGCGTGGGTGAAGAAACCGGCCAACTCGATGCCATGCTGCTGCGCAGTGCCGAGAGCTACGACAGCGCCGTTGCCCGCCGGGTGGAGCGGCTCTTGACCCTGCTGACGCCGGTCTTGACGCTGCTGATTGGCGGCTTTGTCGGCGCCCTCATCATATCGGTTATGAATGCAATTCTTTCGGTCAACGAATTGGTGTTCCAATGACCCGGCTCTCACCCGCGGCATCGGATTGCGAAGGTGGCTTCACGCTGCTCGAGCTGTTGGCAGTGCTGACGATTCTGGCGGTCAGCGCCGCCCTCGTCTTGCCACGCACTAGCGGAACCCGGCAAAGCGCTGTTGTACGCGCCGCCGCGGTCGATCTGGTTGCGGGCCTCAAAGCCGCGCGCGCCGGCGCCATGACGTCAAGCCGGACACAAACCTTCACACTCGATCCTCAGTCGCGGCGCTATTGGGTCGACAACATTGTCGCGCCGAAGCGTCTGCCGGCCGGAGTTGCAATCTCGATTGAACCGGACGGCGACACAAGTGCTCCAATTGAGTTTGCGTTTCGCCCCGATGGCAGTGCCGACGACCGGCGCATCAGATTGTCCTCGCCGCGCCAGTCAGCCACTGTTTCGATAGACTGGCTGACGGGATGCGTCGACATGCGGCTCGGAGATTGAGACATGAGCCCAGCGCGCGATCATGGCTTCACATTGCTTGAGACCCTCGTGGCGCTTGCTGTGTTCGCCTTCATAGCCGCGTCTTTCACGCGCGGGCTCGATATCGGCGCCAAGGGTACAAGGATCGCAGAACGTGAAGCGACAGCTGTTGCCGTTGCCAAAGCCTCGCTTGCGGCGGCTGGAACAGAGATCGCCTTGACGGCGTCGAACCAAACCGTGGCGGCCGGCGGCGGGATGTTTGTGACGACGTCGGTCACTCCGTACCGGCTGGGCCAAGCGGCCGCTGACGACGCGAGTGACAGTAACCTTTTTCGAGTTGATGTTCGCGTCGACTGGCGTGCCGCACCGGGCGAGCGCCGCCGCTCGGTCGAACTGTCGACGCTGAAGAGGGCGCCAAGTCCATGACGGCATTCACACACAGATCGTCAAACTCTGATCCGTGTGACGCGGGTTTCACTCTGGTCGAAGCGCTGGTGGTCTTGACGATCGTCGCGATGATCGCAGCGCTGGCACCCGGGGCCTTGAACCTCGGCCGCACGGCCTGGCAGGCGACGGAACGCGCCGATGACCGGGCACAGGCCTTACAGGCGCTCGATGCCGTCTGCCGCAGTCTCGCCGGCGCCCGCCTCTATTTCTCGCGCGACAGCGATGGCTTGTCGCGATTGCGGTTCGATGGCCAGCCGGACGGGGTCCGGTTCGTTGCAGAATTCGAAAACGGGCCATCGGGCGGCGGCTTGTATGACGCTCAGTTGATGCTGACACCGGGGGCGACGGACAGCAGCCAACTCACGCTTGTGCTTTCCCCACTGCGCGCGGTGAATTCGGCGGTGACGGCCACCAACACCACCGTTTTGCAAGGCGTCCGTGGTTTGAAGTTCCGCTACTTCGGGGCCGGGCCGGACAGTTCGACCCCATCATGGCTCGACGCCTGGCCAAATACCGACAGGCTCCCCGGTATGATTGAATTAACGGTCATTGCCAGCGGGCCTAACATGGGGGTGCTGCCGCCGCAGGTGATCCGTCTGCCCTTGGCGGGAGCGTTGTAAGCCGCATTACGCGGCGTCCTCGCGGCGCGAAGACGCATCACCGCAGACAGTCTGGTTTCGCGCGCGGCAGGCGGCTATTGCTCAGTCATGCAACGCCCCCGCACCACACTGCAACTTTCGAAAATGTCTGTGCGAGCAGCTGCTATATTTGGGCTCTCGCTGATCGCAGCCGTGGTGGTGGCGCAGCACTGGTTCGGCATCCTGGCCGCTGGATCGGTGTTTGCAGGTCTCGTGTTCGCCCTCGCCGCCGGCTGGCTTCTGATCCGCACAACGCGCGAGCCAATTGTCAACGTGGAGCGCGCCATCCGCGAAGGCCAGCGAACAGACGACATCGCCCCGTTGATTGAAGCGCTCGATGTGCCGGCGATCCTGCTCGATCAGTCGGAAATCGTGCTTGGCAATAATGCGACCGCCAACGAGCTGTTCCCGTTGATCAGAACAGGCCAACCGTTATCAGCAATCTGCCGCAATCCAGAACTGCAGACGGCCGTGATGGAGGCCCGGTCGCTGAGATCGCGCCGAACCTGCGAAATCGTCGATCGGTTGCCGTATCTGCGCCGGTTGTTCGTATCGGTCTCTCCCGTCGGCCAGCCCGATGCAGCGGCCGGCATCGCCGGACCGGATTTGAGCGACCTGCTGCTTGTTCAGTTCCGCGACCTGACCGAGCAGGACCGTTTGGCGCAATTGCGCTCGGACTTCATCGCCAACGCCAGCCATGAAATCCGCACACCACTGTCAATTCTGAAAGGCTTTATCGAGACTTTGAGAGGGGCAGCGCGTCACGACCCTGCGTCGCAAGACAAGTTCCTCGCCATCATGGACGATCAGGCGCGCCGCATGACCAGGATCGTCAATGATCTCTTGTCACTGAGCCGCATCGAGATGCGTGCCCATATTCTGCCCGAAGGCACCGTCGACATCGAGCCACTTGTAAAATCTGTCGTACAAAGTGTTGGCAAGCTTGCCGAAGATGCGAAAATCAAGCTCTCGGTCAGCGGCCCGGCAAGGCCGGGGCTTGTCAGAGGCGATCGTGACGAGCTCGAACAGGTGTTTCAGAACCTTATCGAAAACGCGATCAAATATGGCCGTCCAGGCGGTCGCGTTGAAATTTCAATCTCCCGCTTGCCAGCACCTACTCCCTTGCCCGATCGAATTGCCGTTGCCGTGCAAGATGACGGCCCCGGTATCGACGAAGTTCATATTCCCCGTCTGACCGAACGCTTCTATCGCGCCGACAAAACAGCCAGCCGCGAGCGCGGTGGAACAGGCCTTGGCCTCGCGATCGTCAAGCACATTCTCAATCGCCATCGCGGCGAACTGCAAATTCAGTCGCGCCTCGGTGTCGGCTCGACATTCACGGTCATTTTTGACGGTGCCGCCACCCCAGCGGCCTGAGGACACCTGTGGTGGGCCGCCTCAATTTCAATATTAGTGAGTTATTTCATATAGATAGACTGTCACAAAAGGTTTGCATAGAGGGACTATTCCACTCCTGCGGCGAGAGGGTCTTGCCGCCTTCGCGGTCCGCCCTCAGGTGCGACGCGAGTTCAGCCTCTCAAGAGGAGATCAAGCGTGAACATCCGGTTCATTGCCATTGCAACGGCTTCGGCCGTTGGCGTCGTGTCTTTCGCCGGTGCGGCGGCGGCGCGCGACCAGATCCGCATCGTCGGATCATCGACCGTTTATCCCTTCACCACGGCCGTTGCCGAACAGTTCGGCAAGTCGGGTGCCAAGACGCCAGTTGTCGAATCGACCGGCACGGGCGGCGGCCTGAAACTGTTCTGCGCCGGCGTCGGCGTCGATCACCCCGATGTCGCCAACGCCTCGCGCGCGATCAAGAAGTCTGAGTTCGAAGATTGCCAGAAGAACGGCGTCAAGGACGTTGTCGAAGTCAAGGTCGGCATTGACGGCCTCGTGCTCGCCAACGCCAAGGGCGGCCCGGATCTGAACCTCACGCAGGAACAGGTTTTCCGCGCTCTCGCCAAGGAAATACCGGATGCCGACGGCAAGCTCGTCGCCAACCCGAACAAGACCTGGAAGGACGTCGATGCCGGCCTTCCCGATCAAAAGATCGAAGTACTGGGCCCGCCGCCGACCTCGGGCACGCGCGACTCGTTTCTTGAGCTCGTGATGGAAAAGGGCGCTGAGAAGATCGCCCCGCTCAAGGCCATGAAGGACGACGACAAGGCCAACAAAACCAAGAACTTCGAAAAGGTCTGGAAGTCGGTTCGCGAAGACGGCGCCTACGTCGACGCCGGCGAAAACGACAACCTGATCGTACAGAAGCTCGAGTCGAACACGAAGGCCGTCGGCATTTTCGGCTATTCGTTCCTTGAAGAAAACACTGCCAAGATCAAGGGCGCTCAGATGGCCGGCGTTGCCCCTGACTACGACACGATCTCTTCGGGCAAATATCCGGTCGCTCGTCCGCTCTTCATCTACGTGAAGAAGCAGCATGTTGGCGTGATCCCGGGCCTGAAGGAATTCGTCGCCGAGTACGCCTCAGCCAAGGCGATCGGCGAAGATGGATATCTCGCCAAGAAGGGCCTCGTACCGCTTCCGGCTGCCGAAGCCGAAGCCTCCGCCAAGTCGGCCAACGATCTCGTCACGATCGCTGGCCCTTCGTCGTAAGTCTGCGAGTTTGAGACGTGCGACCCCCGGGATGAGAGCGACCAATCTCATCCCGGGGAATTTCGATTGAAGTGCTGTAATTGCTGGCCAAGTTTACGCCGAAGCGATGCAGGCTGAAGGGGCGCTGAGCGCATGACCCTGATCTATCTCATCGTCACAGTTGGCATCAGCGCGGCTGCGTTCATGTATGCCCGCGATCGTGCTCAGTCGCTGCGGGCAAATACCGGCAACATGCATTCCCTTCCCGGTTACCATGGCTGGTTTGCGGCCATCATGACCGGTTTCCCGATGATCGGATTGATGGCGCTGTGGAGTTCGCTCGCGCCGCGATTGATCGAAGCCCACGCTCTGTCCGGCCTCTCCAACGCCAGCCAGCTTGCCGATCCCCTGGCGCGCGCCACTGCGTTGCGCGAGATCTCAAATGCGACAAGCAGCAGTGCTTTAGCCGATGCCGCAACTCCCGAAATTCGCGCGGCCGCCGAAACCTTGGTTCAGTGGTCGGCTTTGAGCGATTGGGCCCTGCTCATCCTTGGCGTGGCACTTGGCCTCGCCGCCCTCTTCTGGGCGATGAAGTCTATCGCGCCGCAGTTTCGCGCGCGCAACAAAGTCGAGACCGCCGTTCGCTGGATCCTGATTGCCTGCTCGGGGATCGCGCTGCTGACTACGTTCGGCATTGTGTTTTCCGTGCTGTTCGAGTCGATGCGCTTTTTTGCCAAGTATCCCGTAATCGACTTCTTGTTCGGCACGCAATGGTCGCCACAAATCGCCATGCGCACCGATCAGGTTGGCCAGTCCGGTGCGTTCGGGTTCATTCCGGTTTTCACTGGAACGATACTGATCATGCTGGTGGCCATGACGGTTGCCGTACCGATTGGACTGCTTGCAGCGATCTACCTATCCGAGTATGCCTCGCCACGCTTCCGGGCGATTGCCAAGCCGGTGCTCGAAATTCTTGCCGGCGTTCCGACCGTGGTGTTCGGCTTCTTCGCCGCGCTGACAGTGGCGCCGCTGATCCGCGATCTTGGTGCTTCGGTGGGGCTGGATGTCGCCTCCGAATCCGCTCTCGCCGCCGGCTTGGTGATGGGCATGATGATCATTCCTTTCATCTCGTCGCTGTCCGACGACGTGATCAACTCTGTCCCTCAGTCGTTGCGCGACGGCTCCTACGCCATGGGCGCCACCAAGTCCGAAACCATTCGCCGGGTCATCCTGCCAACCGCGTTGCCGGGCATTGTCTCGGCGGTTATGCTGGCAGTCTCGCGGGCCGTTGGCGAAACGATGATCGTCGTCATGGCCGCGGGTCTGGCCGGCAATCTGACATTCAACCCGCTCGATGCCGTGACCACGATCACCGTCCAGATCAAGACTCTGCTGGTCGGCGATCAGGAGTTCGACAGCTTGAAAACGCTGTCGGCCTTCGCCCTTGGACTCGTGCTGTTCTTCTTCACACTCGTGCTCAACGTCATAGCCCTGCAAATTGTCAAACGGTACCGGGAGCAGTATGACTGAGGTCTTCAGCCCAATGCCGGAATTCCAGCGCAGACCCCGCTTCAGCGTGACGCCCGAGGCGCAACGAGCACGCGTCGCATCGCGATATCGCACGGAAGCGCGGTTCCGGGCCGCCGGCCTCTTCGCCATTGCCGTGGCGGCGACGTTTCTTGTCGTTCTGTTGTCGGATATTGTCGGCCGCGCCGTGCCCGCTTTCATGGCATCGCGGCTTAATCTGGCGGCCACCATTGACGCCGGCAAGGTTGACCCGGACAAGCCAGAAACCGGCGACTACCAATCCATGGTTCGCGACGGATTGCGGGCGCTGTTTCCGGCGGTCACGTCCAGGAATGACAAGAAAGCACTGGACTCACTTCTGTCTTCGGATGCGGGCAATGCCATCCGTACGATTGTAAAGTCGGGTCCGGCCAAGATCGGAAGCGCCGTCAACGTAGCGGTCGTACTGTCGTCCGATGCCGATCTTTATCTGAAGGGCCTGACCTCCAAGAGCACCGTCAAAACAGGGACGGCTGCGGTTACTCCTTCGGCTCAAACCGGGCCCATCACACTGACTGCCTCGACTGGCGCATTCACAGCCGAGTTGGCTCAAGTCACTGAGCTTTCCAAAGACAACGTCGCCGTTTTGAAGCGCTCAGTTGACCGGCTTGCACTGCTCGCGCAATCGACGGCCGCCGATGTCAAAGCCGCCGCGACCCGGCGCGATGCGGCCAAGGCCGCCAATGATGCAGCGACGTTTGCGAAAGCCGAAGCGCAGGTGGCTGCCAAGACCGCGGAGCGCCAGAAATTCGACGACGAGGCCGCGAGAACGCGCGACAAGATTGCTGCTCTCGAGACCTTGATCAACGGTAACAACCAGAAGATCTCGCTCGACACCTCGATGCCGTCGCTCCTGATTGCCGTCAACGGTGGAGTGATCAAAGTCACATCGCTGAGTGCCAGCCAGGCCGAGGGCGAAGTTTTTGTTCCCTTGACGGCCGCCGGAGAAGCGGCCGCCGGAAGCTGGCGCCTAGTCACGCTCCAAACTCCTGAAACAAGCCGCAAGATCACCGATCGCCAGGTGGCGTTCCTCGAAAAGATCAAGGAGACCGGCGCGGTCGTCTCGTCCTTCAACTGGCCGTTCTTTACCAACGGCGATAGCCGCGAACCGGAACTGGCCGGTATCATGGGCGCACTCACCGGTTCGGCGCTGACCATGCTGGTGACGCTTCTTCTCTGTCTGCCAATCGGCGTATGCGCCGCCGTTTACTTGGAAGAGTTCGCGCCGAAGAACCGGATCACCGACCTGATCGAGGTCAACATCAACAATCTGGCAGCGGTTCCTTCGATCGTCTTCGGCCTTCTCGGTCTCGCGATCTTTCTGAATTTCTTCGGCATGCCACGCTCTTCGCCGCTGGTCGGCGGGCTCGTTCTCGCATTGCTTGTTCTACCGACGATCATCATCGCCTCGCGCGCCGCTCTGAAAGCCGTGCCACCGTCGATCCGCGAAGCAGCCCTGGGCGTCGGCGCTTCGCACCAGCAAGCTGTATTCCATCACGTCCTGCCGCTCGCGGTGCCCGGCATTCTGACCGGCACCATCATCGGTATGGCGCATGCGCTCGGCGAGACGGCACCACTTCTCATGATCGGCATGATCGCCTTCATCGTCGATGTGCCGTCCCGCGTGACGGACGCGGCAACCGTTTTGCCGGT
>JANORU010000527.1:0-8887 GCA_031415475.1 Hyphomicrobium sp. | reverse complement strand
GGGTTCGAGACGATGGTCGATATGTGAGCTTGCGCCCCGGCTTGCGGCTCACCGGGACTCGGGGCATTGTCTCGCCGGGGAGGCCGCCATGCCACGCACCATCAAACTTGGGTCGTACAGTTTCACGCTGCCGGATTGGGCGCCGGCCCGGATCCTGCTCGGCATTGCCTTTATTTGTATGGGGTTCCTGGGATTTTTGCCGATCCTCGGCTTCTGGATGATCCCGATCGGCATCGCGATCCTGTCGTACGACATTCCGCGCGTCAGGTTGTTCCGGCAAAGGATCATGGCGTGGTGGCGCGGCGGTCCTTCGCCGCCGCCTGCCTAAGAAGGTTGCGCTAGTCTCGTTTCTGGCCCCGCCAGAGGATGAGAGCGACTGCGGCCAGGAATAGGATCGCCGCTACGATGTTCGATGCGATAAACCCGAACATCGGCGCGCTCGACATGATGGCGCCGGCAATCGCCGGACCGATCACAGCGCCGGCCGTGTACATCATGATGTAAGCGGAATTGCCGGCCGCGAGATTGCGGGTCTCGAGCCCCTCGCCCAGCAAAGCGAGGCCCAGCGTATAGAATCCAATTGTCACCCCGCCGATGACGAACACAAGCGCCGGACCGAGCAGCGGATCGGCGAGTGAACCGCTGAGGGCGAGCGTCAGCACAACGTTGGCAAGGCCGAGCACCTGTACCAGCCGTGTGCGCGAAATCCGGTCGCCGATCCAACCGATGACCAATTGAATGACCAAGCCGCCGATGATGAAGACGGTCAGCAATCGCAGCGCTCGCTCGGTGTCGAGGCCGGCGGCGAGACTGGCAGTCGGCAGTAGCGAGAAATAGATCGATTCAATCACGCCGCCGGTGAACGAACTGGCCATCGCCGCTGGAACTTTCCTCGCGCTGGCAAGAACGCCGGTCGTGCCTTCGCCGGTTAGTGTGGGCGCTAGATGTCGGGCAAGCACGATTGGTATTGCAGTGAACAGCGGTCCGGCGGCGCTGACGGCAAAGGGCAGGAGCCCTTCGGTGCCTGTCCAATCAAGCAGAAGGGGCCCGACCGCGAAGCCGGCGAAGAACACCAGCGCGTAGACCGCGACGACGCGAGTGCGGGTCTCATTGCGCGTGACGGAATTAATCCAGGTTTCGCCGATCAGCCAAGGTAGCGCTGTGGCGGCACCCTGTATAAAGCGAATGGCGATCCACGCTGGCGTACTCTGAAAAACATACATCGCGAGATATGCCGTCGCGCAGATGAAACATCCGAGTACGCTAGTCTTGACCGGTCCCAACCGGCGGAGGATGCGCGGCAGAAATGGCAACGTGAGAAAAATCGCCAGCCACGGCGCGCCGCCGGCCACGCCGATCACCCACGCTGGTTCTTTCCAGGCTTCGAGCGTCAGCGAGACGAGTGGATAACCGATGCCAAAAGTGATGCCGGCGCCGAATGTCGAGATCAGAATGGCAATAATGCTCTGGCGCCGGACGTCGTCGGGCATTTCGAGGCTCGATGGGGCGGACGGCATCAGCGCAGGGCTTTCCAGGACAGTTCAGAGGGGGCATACCATCGCGCGCGTGCGGCGGCCAGACGGGCCGGCAGGGAGACACCTATGACGTCATTCGGGATTTATGCGTTGGCGGCGCTTGGTGAAATTGGCGGATGCTTCGCCTTCTGGGCGTGGCTGCGGCTCGGCGCCAGTCCGTTGTGGGTCATTCCTGGCGTGGTCTCGCTAATGCTGTTTGCCTACCTGTTAACGCTGATCGACGCTCCAGCGGCAGGGCGCGCCTACGCGGCCTACGGCGGCATCTACATCACAGCCTCGCTGGTATGGTTGTGGCTTGTGGAAGGTGTGCCACCGGATCGCTTCGACATCGCCGGATCGGCGGTCGTATTGGCCGGAGCGGCGCTGATCCTGCTTGCGCCCCGCGCAGCATGAGGCCTATTGCGTGGCGTCCAGCAATCGTCCTTGATTGAACATGACCAAGAACAAAACATTGCCGGCTGAAGCCCCAACCGTTCGGTCCGAATGGACAACGGCGACGCGAATTGTCGTGAAAATCGGCTCGGCGCTGCTGGTGGATCGGGCGAGTGGCGTGTTGAAACGCGACTGGCTCGAATCCCTGATGGACGACGTGGCGGCGCTCAAAGCTCAAGGCAAAGACGTCGTGCTTGTGTCGTCGGGCTCGATTGCGCTCGGTCGTTCGAAGCTCGGCCTGCTGAAGGCAAAGGTGACGTTGAAGCTCGAACAAAGCCAGGCCGCCGCCGCGGTGGGCCAGATCTTCCTCGCGGCCGCCTATCAAGAATTTGCCGCCAAGCACGGCCACAATGCCGCGCAGATTCTTCTGACGTTGGGCGATACCGAAGAACGCCGCCGTTATCTCAATGCGCGTCACACGATCGAGACGCTGCTCGAGTTGAACGCCATTCCGGTCGTCAACGAGAACGACACGGTGGCGACCGCCGAAATAAAATATGGCGATAACGACCGGTTATCGGCGCGCGTTGCTTCGATGGTGTCGGCCGATTGCCTCGTGCTCCTGTCGGATGTCGACGGGCTCTACACCGCGCCGCCGGGGACGGGTGTCGAGTCAACACACATTCCGCTCGTTACCGAAATCACCGCTGAGATCGAAGCCATGGCCGGCGGAGCGGGAACCGAACTCTCCAAGGGCGGCATGAAAACCAAGATCGAGGCTGGCAAGATCGCGCTCGCCGCCGGCACCGATATGGTGATTGCGACCGGTAAAGTCCTGAACCCACTGAAAGCGATCGGCGACGGCGCAACGGTGACGTGGTTTCTGGCCAAGTCCGATCCGGTGACGGCCAAGAAGCGCTGGATTGCCGGACAACTTGAACCTCGCGGCACGCTGCATGTCGATGCCGGCGCGGAGAAAGCGCTATTGTCTGGAAAAAGCTTGCTGCCGGCCGGCGTCAAGCGCGTCGAAGGCGCCTTTGATCGCGGCGACGCCGTAATCATCCGTGCCCCGGATGGTACGGAAGTGGGCCGAGGCCTTGCTGGCTATACGGCGGCCGATACCCTCCGGATTATCGGCCGCAAGAGTGCCGATATCGAAGTCATACTGGGCTTCAATGGCGGCGATGAACTGATCCATCGCGACGACATGACCGTGACGAGGAAGGACCGATGAACCGGCCGGACCGGATTGAAACGGAAACGGAAAAGTCGATGCGTGCCATCGGCAGCGCCGCGCGTGCGGCCGCGCGCGTACTCGCCATTGCGCCTGCAGACCAGAAGTCGTCTGCCTTGCGAGCGATGGCTAAGAGCTTGGTTGCGCACACGGCTGATATACTTGCCGCCAACGCCGCCGATGTGGCGGAGGCGAAGGCCAACGGCCAGTCCGCCGCCTATCTCGACCGGCTAGCCCTTGACGCCAAGCGAGTTGGGGCCATCGCTCAAGGACTCGAGGATATTGCAGCATTGCCCGATCCGGTTGGCACGGTACTCAGCGAATGGACGCGGCCGAATGGATTGCGGATTGCGAGGATGCGCGTGCCGCTCGGCGTCATCGGCATCATCTACGAGAGCCGGCCGAACGTGACCGCCGATGCCGGTGGGCTCGCTCTCAAGGCTGGAAATGCAGCAATTCTGCGCACCGGGTCCGATGCCCATCGCTCGGCGACGGCTATTCATGCCTGTCTAGTTGAAGGTTTGACCAAGGCGGGAATGCCGGAGGCGGCGATCCAGCTCGTGCCGACAACCGATCGCGCGGCGGTCGGAGAAATGTTGAAAGGCCTCGACGGGACGATCGATGTGATCGTTCCTCGTGGCGGAAAAAGCCTCGTCGAGCGTGTTCAGAGCGAGGCGCGCGTACCGGTGTTTGCGCACTTGGAAGGCATCTGTCACACTTACGTCGACAAGGCGGCCGACCTCGCGATGGCCACGAATGTTGTGCTGAACGCCAAGCTGCGGCGCACCGGTGTGTGTGGCGCCACCGAATGTTTATTGGTCGACAAGGCGGCACCGTCGAATGTCTTGCCCGCGCTCGTCAAGGCGCTACTCGATGCCGGCTGCGAAGTGCGTGGCGAGACGGAGGTGCAGGCTACTGATCCGCGCGTGACGCTGGCTACGGCTGAAGACTACGGCAAGGAATTCCTCGACAGCATCATCGCTGTCAAGGTGGTGGACGGCGTCGATGAAGCGATTGCCCACATTGCCCGCTATGGCTCGCAGCATACCGACGCGATCATCACCGGCGACGCAGCGGCGGCCGAAAAGTTCCTGAACGAGGTCGATTCCGCAATCGTCCTGCACAACGCCTCGACCCAGTTCGCGGACGGCGGAGAATTTGGATTTGGTGCGGAGATCGGCATCGCGACCGGCAAGATGCACGCCCGCGGGCCGGTCGGTGTCGAACAATTGACGAGCTTCAAGTACGTCGTGCGCGGCGCCGGCCAGGTGCGGCCAGGCTGATCGTGCGCCTTAAAGAATGAACTTCGACAGATCGGTGTTCTTGGCGAGCGATCCGATGCGGTCGTTCACATAGGCCGCGTCAATGGCAATTTTGTCGCCATTGCGATCCGACGCCTCAAATGAAATCTCATCGAGCACGCGTTCCATCACGGTCTGCAGGCGGCGGGCGCCGATATTCTCGACTGTGGAATTGACTAGCACTGCGGCATCGGCCAGAGCGTCGATGGCATCGTCTGTGTAGCTGAGGTCGACGCCCTCGGTTTTCATCAAGGCGACGTACTGTTTGATTAGGCTCGCTTCCGGCTCGGTCAGAATGCGGCGGAACTCTTCGCGCGTGAGAGCCTGAAGTTCAACCCGGATTGGTAGGCGGCCCTGCAATTCCGGCAGCAAGTCTGACGGCTTCGAGACATGGAACGCGCCGGACGCGATGAACAGCACGTGGTCTGTTTTCACCGAGCCATACTTGGTGGCAACGGTCGTGCCTTCGATCAACGGCAGCAGGTCGCGCTGTACGCCTTCGCGGCTGACATCGGCGCCGCCGCGCACGCCCTCGCCGCGCGAGCAGATCTTGTCGATTTCGTCGAGGAATACGATGCCGTTGTTTTCGACCGCGCGGATCGCTTCGCTGGCGAGGTTGTCGCTATCGATCAGCTTGTCGCTTTCTTCGCCGATCAGGACTTCGTAGCTGTCGCGAACGTTCATGCGGCGCGGTTTGGTGCGCCCGCCCATGGCTTTCTGCAGCATTTCTCCGAGATTGATCGCCCCGCCCGAGCCCGGTCCCATGCCGGGAATTTCGAACATCGGCACGCCGCCGCCGGTGTCGGCGACGAGCACTTCGATTTCCTTGTCGTTCAATTCGCTTGCGCGCAGCTTCTTGCGAAAACTTTCGCGCGTCGCCGGTGAGGAGGTCCCACCGACCAGGGCATCGAGCACGCGCTCCTCGGCATTTTTCTCGGCCTTGGCGCGGACCTCCCGGCGTTTGACATCCTTGACCAGCGTCATGCCGACTTCGACGAGATCGCGGATGATGCTGTCGACATCGCGGCCGACATAGCCGACTTCGGTGAACTTGGTGGCCTCGACTTTGAGGAATGGTGCTCCTGCGAGGCGCGCAAGGCGGCGGGAAATTTCCGTTTTGCCGACACCGGTCGGGCCGATCATCAGAATGTTTTTTGGCAGCACCTCTTCGCGCAAGTCTCCGGTCAACTGCTGGCGCCGCCAGCGATTGCGCAAGGCGATTGCGACGGCGCGCTTGGCGTCGTTCTGGCCGACAATGTAGCGGTCGAGTTCGGAGACGATCTCGCGGGGTGAGAAGTTGGTCATGGGTTCGCCGACACTGCATTGTAGGGAAGTTTGCGGGCTATGGCGTCCGGCAAAGCGCCGAGCAAGAGCGCGCGGAGTGGCCGCCACCCGGCACTGAGCAGCAGGACGAACAGTCCGAGCGCCAGCATCGTCGATGGTACGGTTGAATCGGTGAGGCCGGTGTCGCGCAGCAGCGACGCGAACGCAACGCCGGCATAGGACAGGCCAGAGACCAGAAGCGCGCGCCGGTCAATCAGCACCGCAATACATCCGAGCGCGAGGAACAGGCCGAGCATGGCGACGGCGCTCGGGGTATCGAAGGCGCGCTGTCCACCGATCATGCCTTCGACCAGCGGATGGACGATCAGTGGTGCCGCCAGCAAGTGTAACCAGAACGCGATATCGGTATGGCGCGTAAGCCGCGACCGGTCGGAGAGATCGAAGTGCATGGCGAGCGCAAAAATGGCAAGGCCGATTGCGAACACTAGCAGCGTCACCCAATGCGCCGTGAATTGCGGCGCAATGTACGAGATAACGGCGAGGGCGGTGATGCCCGCCGCCGCCGTTCCGGCCGCAATTGTGATCGGCACCCGGAACCGCCAATAGTGCGCGGCGGCAAGCAACACTGTCATCAGGCCAGCTCCGGCGTGGGAGAGGGCGCCTTCGGCCGGAATCCCATTCGAGAAGCTGATATTCGATCCGCCAAGGCCGATTTGGAACAAGCGAAGTGCCACCAAGTAAGACGCCGACGCAAATACGATCAGCAGCACGATGCTCGGCAAAGCCATGCGCCGTCGCCGGGTAAAAAATTCAGCCAATCCCCACGACGCTGCCGCGAGCCCCGCCGCCATGCCGATCGGTCCGCTTAGTGCCGATAGAAAATATGCCGAAGCGCTGAGAAACAAACCAATGCCGATGGTGACGAAAATGTCGCCGAAGCCGGACACGAAGCGCAATTTCTCATCGTCCTCGGGTTCAGCGCCGCTAGTGGCACGACCGACTTCAAGGGCACGCAACCGCATCGCTTGATCGGTTGTGATCACGCCGGTCTCGACAGCGGTCGCGAGGGCTCGGTCGGAAATCATGTCGACAGGCTTTCAACGACCAGATTGCCGTTGGTGTAGACGCAGATTTCCGCAGCAATCGCCATGGATTTGCGGGCAATCTCTTCGGCGGTGAGGGGCTGATCCATGAGCGCACGTGCGGCAGCAAGTGCATAGTTGCCGCCTGAGCCGATGCCCATGACGTGGTTCTCAGGTTCCAGCACATCGCCGGTGCCGGTGAGAACTAGGCTCGTCTCGCGGTCGGCAACGATCATCATGGCTTCGAGGCGGCGCAAATAGCGGTCCGTGCGCCAGTCCTTGGCGAGTTCCACGCAGGCTCGCGTCAATTGACCTGGGTACTGTTCGAGTTTGCCTTCGAGCCGCTCAAACAGCGTGAAGGCGTCTGCGGTCGCGCCGGCAAAGCCGCCGATCACGTCGCCTTTGCCGAGCCGGCGCACCTTCTTGGCGTTCGATTTTATAACCGTCTGGCCGAGGCTGACCTGGCCATCGCCGGCAACCACCACTGTCCCGCCCTTGCGGACAGTCAGGATCGTAGTGCCGTGCCAACTTGGGATCGATTGTTCTGACAAAATGGTACTCATTTGGATGACGGAGATTTGGGGCCGCCGCGGCGCTGCCGGTCAAGCACCGGTGTTAACCGTAGTGGCGCTGGAACTAAAGCGCATTAGCTGATAGATCGACGCTGAAATCGCCGGGGTCCGGCGGACGGCGAGGACACGATGAAGCGGCAAGCCACGATTTCGCGCAAGACCAAGGAGACGGAGATCGTCGCCACCATCGATCTCGACGGCACCGGTGCTTACGACATCAAAACCGGCATTGGCTTTCTCGATCACATGCTGGAACAACTGGCGCGTCACTCGCTGATCGACATCAAGCTTGCTGCCAAGGGCGACCTGCACATCGATTTTCACCATACGACCGAGGATTGCGGGATCGTACTCGGCCAGGCGGTCGCCAAGGCGCTCGGCGACAAGCAGGGCATCAGCCGCTACGCCGATGTGCATTTGCCGATGGATGAAACCCTGACGCGGGTGGCGGTCGATGTCTCCGGCCGGCCGTACCTAATTTGGAACGTGGTGTTCCCGCGCGACAAGCTCGGCGACATGGACACGGAGCTTTTTCGCGAGTTCTTTCAAGCTTTTGCGCAAAATGGTGGGTTAACGCTGCACATCCAGAACCTGTACGGCGAGAACGCCCATCACATCGCCGAGACCTGCTATAAGGGACTGGCGCGGGCCTTGCGTCTGGCGATGACGATCGACCCGCGTCAGGCGGGCCGGGTGCCATCGACCAAGGGAACGCTCGCCACATGATTGGCCTTCTGTTGCACGCCAGGGAACAACGCCGCTTGGACGTCTACACCGTACATGAAGGCCCTGAGCCCGCTGCCGACCGGATCGACCGGGCGGAGGAGCTGGAGTTCGTCAAAGACGGCTTCGACTGGGGCATCGCTTTGTTCTCGCCGTTCGTGTTCCTGCTGCGGGGCGAATGGGCGGCGCTCGGCGTATATTTGGCCGTGCTAACCGTCCTTGCCGGTCTGATGTCGGTCTGTGGAGTTTCAAGCGACTGGATTGGGCTGACGGTTGTCGGCCTTAACGTTTTCGCCGGCTTCGAGGCGTCAACGATCGAACGCGCGATCCTGAATTATCGGGGCTACAGCGAAATCGGAACCGTGACAGGCCGCAATCGTAATGAATGCGAGCGGCGCTTTTTCGAATCCTGGCTTGCCGATCAGCCGGCCCTGTCCGTCACTCGTGCCGCGCCGCGTGACCAGCACGCCATCGCTTCGGGTCTCGGCGCTCTGTTTGCACGTTGGCGCGGAACAGGAGCCTAATCAGGCCCCATGCAGCGCGTTGCGATCATCGACTATGGTTCCGGCAATCTGCATTCGGCCGCCAAAGCCTTTGAGCGGGCGGCGCGCGAAGGCTCGACAAACTCAAAGATTGTTGTGACGGCCGACCCAAAAGAGGTTGCGGCGTCGGATCGTGTCGTTCTCCCAGGTGTCGGCGCGTTCGCCGATTGCAAGCGCGGGCTCGACGCTGTGCCGGGAATGCGGGCCGCCCTCGAAGATACGGTGCGCGGCAAGGGCCGGCC
>JANORU010000526.1:0-6764 GCA_031415475.1 Hyphomicrobium sp. | reverse complement strand
TCACCCAGGCCGGCTGTTTGTCGCGGTGGCGCTCGGCACTATTGGTGTCATGGGACTCGGCTTGCCGTCCGCTCTGCGCGCAGGTCACTCCTGGGTCTGGTTTGCAGTCGCGCTTTCGGCAAGCTACACGCTCATCCTCTTGAACCGCAGCCTTGCGCATCCGCTGTTTGCCCGGCTGACGGCTGCCGGCAGGTTCGACAAACGGATCGCAGTCTTCGGCGCCGGTCAGATTGCCCGCCGCGTCGCCGATCATCTCTCCAAGCCCGAAGTCGGAATCTATTTCGCCGGCGTCTATGACGATCGCGTCGGCCAGGACCGCTTGAACCCGGAAGGCCTTGAAGTCACCGGCTGTCTCGAAGATCTGTTGAAGAACGCCCGCCGCGACGAGATCGACCAGATCATTATCGCACTGCCGCCTTCAGCCGATCAGCGCATAGCGATGGTTGCTCGCAAGCTTGAGCAGCTTCCGGCCAGCATTCATATCGTGACCCACCTAACCTCGGACTTTATCGACGAAGGCCCGGCGCACAATGTGTCGTCGATCGGCTCGGTCGGCCTGCTCGACGTCAAGAAGAAGCCGCTCGCCGATTGGTCGCCGCTCGTCAAGCGTCTCGAAGACCTGGTGATCGGTGGCCTCATTGTGCTCGTGACGTTGCCGCTCTTCCCACTCATTGCGCTGGCGATCAAACTTGAGAGCCGTGGTCCGGTGATGTTTACGCAGCGCCGCCGCGGGTTCAATCATCGCGTGATCAGCATGTTGAAGTTCCGCACCATGCGGAGTGTCGATGACGAAGCGGATTTGCGGCAGGCGGAACCGGGCGACAATCGCGTGACGTTCGTCGGCCGTATCTTGCGCCGCACCAGTCTTGATGAGCTGCCGCAACTGTTCAATGTTCTCAAGGGTGAAATGTCGCTCGTGGGTCCCCGGCCGCATGCCTTGGTTCATGACGACCAGTTCGGCGAGATGGTCGAGAGCTATGGCTTCCGGCATCAGGTTAAGCCCGGAATGACCGGCCTTGCGCAGGTGCGTGGACATCGTGGCCGGGCGGCGACGGCTGAAAAAATTGAAGCCCGCGTCAACTCGGATATCGACTACATTCGCAACTGGTCCTTCGCCCTCGACATCAAGATTTTGGTGCTGACTGTCTGGGCCGTCATCACCGGTAGAAACGCGCACTGACGCCGGAACCTGTGGAGCCGCGCGCGTTAGCGCGGTGATCCACGACGGTCTGGCCAAGGAAAGATCAGCGAGCATGACCGCGGCGCTCAAGGCGACACCGAAGCCGATCATTTTCCTGATCCTGAGCTTGCTCTGCCCGACGGAGTTCTCGCTCTTCGTCGCCGATCTGCGTCTGCCGCCGCATCGCGTCGCGCTTCTGATCCTGCTGCCGATTGCCCTGTTCCGGCTTTTGAGCCGCAAAGACATCCAGCTCCGGCCGTTCGACGGTCTCGTGCTCCTGTTCGGTGCGTGGACCACATATGTCTATTATCTGCACACCGGTGACATGAGCGGATTTGTCTACGGCGGCTCGCTGGCGCTCGAGAGCACAGGTGCGTACTTCGTGGCCCGCGCCTACATTCGCACGCCGGCGGTGTGCGCCGCAGCCATGAAATCAGTGTTTGTTGCGGTGTGTCTCTCGGCGCTGATCGCCCTTCCCGAAACACTTCTCGGCCAGATCTTTGTTCATGACATGATGCGCAACCTGACCGGATATGTTCATCCGATTGGCGTTGAAACGCGCGTCTACTTTACCCGCGCCTATGGCACGTTCGATCACCCGATTCACTACGGCACGTTCTGCGCCGGGTTGTTCGCCATGATTTGGTATTCGGAAGCTCGCATGGGCCGGCGGTTTCGGCGGGCAGCGATCGTCGGCGGGGCAACGGTACTTGGCCTTTCGTCGGCGCCGCTTTTGTGTCTTGGCATGCAGGCGACCTTCGTTGCCTGGGAACGGGTCACGCGCGGGCTGGCGCTGAGAGCGGCATTCACAGTCGCCGCAATTTTCGGCATTTATGTCGGTATCGCCATGGTGTCCAATCGCGGGCCGATCAATCTGATCGCCACCAGTATGACACTTGATTCCTGGACCGGCTTCTACCGTCTGATGATCTGGACGCACGGCATGGAAAACGTTTGGGCCAATCCGTGGTTCGGCATCGGGCTTGCCGAGTGGGACCGGCCGGCATGGATGGCCTCGTCGACTGTCGACGCGTTCTGGCTGGTGATCGCCATGCGCAGTGGCATCCCATCGTTCCTCATTCTCGCTGCCGCCATTGTGCTGCTTGGCCGGTCCGTCGTTGTGAAAGGCTGCCGCGCACGCGATGTCACTGTCAGGCGGCTCGCCATCGGCTGGATGATGTCGCTGATCGCGCTGACGCTTGTCGGAACCACAGTGCATTATTGGAACGTGCTGCACGCCTACTTCTTCTTTTTCCTGGGCTTGGCTGGCTGGATCGCGGATCCCGCTGCCTGGGCGAAGGCAAAGGTGACGTCGGTTGCCGGCACTGCGCGGCGCGCGGCGCCACGTCACTCCTCGTTCGTACCGGTTCGTGGACGACGGCCAGCCGGGAATATCGAGCCCACGCTCGATCCCGTGCCGAACATCAGCTACGCGTAACGGGTAAGACTTGAAGCCGGCGGGTTTGCGGTCCGCTTTAGGCGGCCGGCCATTATCGGCCGGCTGGCCGGTAGGTGACGCCAAGATCGCCAATGGCATCCGCGATGAGATCTGCCTTAGCGTCCCAGGTCTCGCTTTCGAGGCGTTTCATAACTTCGGCATTTGCCGGTCCAACGGCAAGCGCCGCTCGGATGGCGTTGGCGAACGACACTCCATCATCGGCGACATGAACGAGATCGCGCCAGGCGGCGAGTGCCGGGAAGTCGGTCGTCACAACGGGCCGTCCGACGGCCAAGTATTCCTTGAGCTTGATCGGATTGCAGGCCTGGATCCAGTCGCTTTTGTTCCAGGGCATCAGCAGCACGTCCATGGCGGCCATATAGCTCGCGACGGTGTCGTACGGCTTGCGGCCGAGGAAGTGGATGTTGGGATACGGGCACCAGTTCTCGGGCAACGAGCAACCGCCGATCATCACGAAAGAGACGTGGGGAAGCTGGCGGACGGCGGTCAGAAACAGCTCGGGATCGAAGGTGTGGGCGTCAATGCCGCCGATGAAGCCGGCGCGCGGGCTGGGGATATTGGCCATATCCGCCGGTATGGCATTTTTAGCCTGGCCGGCGGCGGCGAAGCTGTCGAGGTCGACCCCGTGGGTCACCAGCAATTGCCGCTTCACGGTGCCAGTCTCCTCGCCCATCAGATGCGAGGCGCAATAGACCACGAGATCGGCTGCGGTCTTGATCGTGGCGACCTGATCGCCAAGCACAACAGGATCACCCTCCGGGAACGCTTCGAACCGGTCGGTGCGCTGCATGACAACGGCAACCGGCGAAAGCTCCGACACCAGGCTTGCACCCGCCGGGCAGTGCATCCACAAGACGGGGCGCGTGATGCCGGCGCGGCGAGCTGCCCGCTTGATCTGGGGCCCGAGCGCAAAGCTCGACAGCTTTTGACCAAGTGGACCGGGCACCGACGCCGGCGAAAAGACATAGAACTGGTTCTCAACCCGCTCCAGTCCACGCAAAAGACTCTTGAGTTTGCGGGTGATTCGGCTCGCGAACTGGGACGGCTCGGCAACGCTCGGCATCCGGACACCGAGCGAATTGACGAACAAAACGGGCATGCGTTGGGCCAGGCGGCGCATGATCTGGAAATCAAAGTGGCCGCGGTTGTGGTACCACCAGTCCTCGCCGCCGATGCAAATAATGCCGTCAAAATCCTTGGCGCCGGTTTCGGTCAAACAATCCATTGCCTCAAATCCCCACGCCGTCGTCCACCCAATTCATCACTCTGCATAATGAGCGTTAAACTTTTCCTTTATTCGGCAAACGAACCCCATCAGGGACAGGGCTGCTTAAGGCAGGGTTAACGGCTGGTAGCTAGGGTGAGGGCCGAATCAATCCGCTTTCAAGAGCTTCGGAGGCCGTTCGTGCCGGTGTCCCAAGACATCGACGTTTCGATCCTGGTCGTCAGCTACAACACCCGTGAGCTGACGCTGGCGGCGCTCGACTCGATTGCCGCTGAAACGCGCGATGTATCGTTCGAAGTGATTGTCGTCGACAATGCGTCGGCCGACGGCTCTGCCGCCGCCGTTGCAGCTCATGCCAGCAAGCCCCGGCTGATCGCGCTCGATGACAACATCGGATTTGCCCGGGCCAACAATCTCGCTGCTGAAGGCGCGTCGGGGCATTACGTCCTCCTCCTCAATCCCGATACCGTAGTGCGCAACCGTGCCATCGACCGGCTGGTTTCGTTTGCCCGCAACAATAAGCGGGCGATGATCTGGGGCGGGCGAACGGTCTATGCCGACGGAAGCCTCAATCCCTCGTCGTGCTGGCGGCGCATGACGCCGTGGAATCTCGTGTGCCGGTTGACCGGGTTGACGGCTCTTTTCCCACGCTCGGAAGTTTTCAACGGCGAGGCCTACGGCGGCTGGCCGCGGGACAGCGTGCGCGAGGTCGATATCGTTTCGGGTTGCTTCCTTCTGATCCCGCGCACTATTTGGATGGCGCTCGGCGGGTTCGACACGGCGTTCTTCATGTACGGCGAAGAAGCCGATCTGTGCCTCAGAGCCAAGCGCATTGGCGCCCGGCCGATGGTGACCCCGGACGCGACCATCGTCCATCTCGGCGGCGCATCGGAGAAAACCCGTGTCGCCAAGTTGGTGAAGTTACTGGCCGCCAAGGCAACGCTGATAGATCGCCATTGGAACGTAACTCTGCGCAATGCCGGGCAATACCTGCTGATGGGCTGGCCGCTGAGCCGTTGGATTGCTCACGAGAGTGCTGCGCGGCTACTGAAGTCGCAAGGCCATCGGGAGGCTGCTGAAACTTGGCGCACAATCTGGGCCAATCGCGACACCTGGCGCTTCGGCTACGCAAAGCCTGACCTGACAGAGGCCGAGCGGCGCGCACAAAATCCGATCCTGCCGTCTGCCTCGCTCGAACTGGGTGCGAGGTAGCGATGGGCTTTGACCGTATCGACATCGACAAGCCACTCGGACGCGTTGGCCGCGATCCGGCCGCCGACCTGCTGCCCGTCAAGTTCACAATCGGAACGTTGGTCAATAACCGCGCCCAATACGACCGGATGATCGAGAGTTTCCGGCGCGGTGGGTTTACGTCGGCTGGCACCGAGTTCCTGTTCATCGACAATACCGGCGGCACGCAGACCTGCGCATACCGTGGCCTCAATCAAGTGTTGGCTGCCGCGCGCGGAACTTACGTCGTGATGTGCCATCAGGACGTCCGTGTGCTCGGCGACCACGCCGGCGATCTCGAGCGGCTTTTGCGGGAGCTCGACGGCCGCGACCCGAACTGGGCCTTGGCCGGCAACGCCGGCGGTGTAGCGCCCGGTGAACTCGCGCTGCGCATCAGCGACCCGCATGGATCAAATCAGAATACCGGTCCGTTGCCGCGAAGGGTTATGAGCCTGGATGAAAACTTTATTGTTGTGAGGCGCACCGCGCGCGTCGGCTTCTCGGCCGATCTCACTGGCTTTCATCTCTACGGCGCTGACATTTGCCTCAATGCCGACGTCGCCGGCTATCATTCCTACGTCATCGATTTCCATCTCGCGCATCTCTCGCCCGGCACCAAGACACAGGCCTTCTTCGATGCCGAGGCCGCGTTCTGCGCCAAGTGGAATCGCGCACTTGCGTCGCGCTGGATGCAGACGACGTGTACGCTGGTCCGGGTTTCGGGGTCATCCGCCGGCCACATGGCTGGCCGCATTGCTGCAGCACCTTACGCCAAGTTCGTTCGCCGGCTGCCGCACCTGAAGGCCATCCGCGACGATTTCAAGAAGCTCCTCAAATGACTAGTAGTAGCGCGAACAGGAGCCCGCTGACCGCGCGTGTTGCCAGCCAAGGCGCGCTGCTGTTCTCCGGCTTTGCGGCGGCGCAGGCGATGTCGTTTGCCCGCAACGCCATTCTCGGTCATGCCCTCGCCAAGGGTGATTTTGGCCTCGCCGCCGCACTGACGCTGCTGCTGCAGATGGTCGAACAGCTGACCGACGTCGGTGTCGACCGGTTGATCGTGCAGGCGCCGGATGGCGATGAGCCACGTTTTGTCGCCACGCAACATACAGCTCTCGTGCTTCGTGGTGTGCTGACGGCGGCGTTGCTGTATCTGGCAGCCAATTTTCTGTCGCATAACTTGGATGCCAGCGGTGCGGCGTGGGCGTTTGCGGCCATTGCAGCCGTGCCGTTGATCAAGGGCTTCCAGCATCTCGACGTCCGGCGCGCGCAACGCCGTCTCGACAATCGTCCGTATCTCGTGGCTGAAATCGTGCCGCAGGCGATGGCACTGCTGCTGACGCTGCCGGTCGTGGCTTGGGTGCCGAACTATGGCGCTGTCGTTCTCTTGTCGATCGGTCAGGCCGTGGCCATGGTCGCCATGACGCATATCATGTCCGAGCGCTGCTACCAGCTGGCCTGGGACGCGCCGATCTTCAAGCGCATCGCGACGTTCGGATGGCCGATCTGGCTCAGCGCGTTGCCGCTGGTCGCGGTCTACCAGGGTGACCGGATGATCGTTGGTCATGTGCTCGGCCTGGAGGCGCTCGCCTCGTATTCGGCAGCCTTTCTGCTGACCATGGTGCCGGGTCTTATTGCCGCGAAGGTCGGTCATGCGGTCATGCTGCCGGTAT
>JANORU010000525.1:0-7263 GCA_031415475.1 Hyphomicrobium sp. | reverse complement strand
TTGTCGTCGATGCCGAAGGTGCCGCCCCGGGCGGGGCCCCCAAGGGCGGGGCGACGTTGCTCAATCTTCCGAACCGGCACTTCGAATACGCATTGACGTGGTTCGGGTTGGCGGCGACCCTGGCGGCCATATTCGCGGCTTATGTTGCGTCTCGCTTCAAGGCCGATGCGGTCAATCCCCAATAAGTGCCTCAACCCGGCGGCGTTTACACGGGTTTCCCTCATCAAGCCTGTTCAATCGGGACGCCGGACACACTAAAGTTGCCGCCAATCGACTGGGCGCCCGAAGACCTCGCCCGCCGCACACAAGGATCACCAAGCCTGTTGAACTATATCTCGACCAGAGGTCTGGCGCCGGTCCTCGGCTTTGAAGATGTGCTGCTGGCCGGGCTGGCACGCGATGGCGGGCTGTATCTGCCCGAATCCTGGCCGAAGCTTTCGCCGGAGACCATTCGTGCCTTCGCCGGCAAGCCGTTTGCCGATGTGGCCGTCGAGGTCATTCACCCGTTCACAGGCGGCGCGCTGACCAAGGCCGAGCTGAAACGGATGGCGGATGCGGCCTATGCCGGCTTTGGCGATCCGGCCATTGCGCCTGTCAAGTCACTCGCGCCCGGCCGCCACGTGCTCGAACTGTTTCACGGCCCGACGCTCGCCTTCAAAGACGTGGCGATGCAGCTGCTCGCTCGGCTGATGGATCATAGCCTCGAAAAGCGCGGCGCCCGCGCGACCATCATCGGCGCCACCTCCGGCGACACCGGCGGAGCGGCGATCGAAGCGTTTCGCACGTCCAAGCGGGTCGATGTCGTCATTCTGTTTCCCGATGGGCGTGTGTCCGATGTCCAGCGGCGGATGATGACGACGCCGGCGGAGGCCAACGTTCATGCCGTGGCGATCGACGGTACGTTCGACGATTGCCAGGCGCTCGTCAAAGCGATGTTCAACGACCACACCTTCAGGGATGGAGTTTCGCTGTCAGGCGTCAACTCGATCAACTGGGCGCGCATTGTCGCCCAGGTGACCTATTACTTCACGGCGGCGGTGGCGCTCGGCGCACCTGATAAAGCCGTGTCGTTCTCGGTGCCGACTGGAAACTTTGGCGATATCTTCGCCGGCTTCGCCGCCAAGCGTATGGGATTGCCGGTTGGAGACCTGATCATCGCCTCCAACGAGAACGATATTCTGCCGCGCACCGTCGCCAGTGGCTCGTATGAAATGCGCGGTGTCGTTGCCACGTCGTCGCCGTCGATGGATATCCAGATTTCCTCGAACTTCGAACGCTATCTGTTCGAGGCGTCTGACCGCGATGCCGCTCGCGTGCGCGGCTTCATGGCCGATCTGGCGCGCCACAAACGCTTTGATCTCGGGGATGTCTGGCCGGCGTTGACGTCTGATTTCCTAGCCGCGACGGCCTCGGAGAGCGACGTCACCGCCTGTGTTCGTTCAACCTATGAGCGGCACGGCTATCTGCTCGATCCCCACACCGCCTGTGCCGTGGTTGCGGCCGGCAAAGTGCGGCCCAGCGGCGAAACGGTCATTGTCGCCACCGCCCATCCGGCCAAGTTCCCCCAAGCGGTGCACGCGATGGCCGGCGTCCATCCCCAACTTCCCGACCGCCTTTCGTCGCTCATGACTGACCCGGAGCGGATCGATCGTGTTGCCAATCGGCTCGACGCTGTCCAGGCGTTCGTGCGGTCCAAGTCGCGTGCCGTGAAGGGGACCCAATCATGACGGCACAGGTTTCCAAACTGGCAAATGGTGTTCGCATCGTTACCGAGACCATGCCGCATCTGGCGACCACGTCGCTCGGCGTTTGGGTGGGGGCAGGCGCGCGCCACGAAACGTCTGAGCAGCATGGGCTTTCGCACTTTCTCGAGCACATGGCGTTCAAAGGAACGGCAACGCGCTCGACCCGTGACATCGCCGAGGAGATCGAAGCCGTCGGCGGCGAACTCAATGCCGCCACGGGTCTCGAGACCACGGCCTATTTCGCCCGCGTGCTCCAAGGCGACGAACCGGTCGCCTTCGAACTGATCGCCGACATTCTCCAGAATTCGGCGTTTGCTGACGAAGAGATCGAAAAAGAGCGCGAAGTCATCCTGCAGGAGATCGCCGGCACCCTCGATAGCCCGGACGATCTGGTGTTCGACCTGATCCAGGACGCCGCCTTTCCCGACCAGGCAGCCGGCCGCACGATTCTCGGGACGCGGGAAACGGTTAAAGCGATCACTGCAGACGCCCTGAGAAGGTTTAGGGGTGAGCATTACCGCCCTGAAAACATGGTGATTTCAGCCGCTGGCGCCGTCACCCACGACGTCGCGGTTCGCCACGCTGAGGCCCTATTCGGTGGGCTCAGTGGCCGTTGCCAAAGGGTCGAGGAACCGGCGAGGTATACGGGGGGCGTACGGTCGAGTGCACGGCCATTCGAGCAGAGCCACCTCGTGGCCGGGTTCGAGGGGCCCTCCTACCGGCAACCCGAATTCTTCGCGGCTCAGGTGCTTTCGGGACTCCTCGGTGGGGGTATGTCGTCCCGGCTATTTCAGGAGGTGCGCGAGCGGCGCGGCCTCTGCTACGCGATCTACACGTCGGCGTGGGGATTGAAGGATACCGGCATGTTCGTGGTCCACGCAGCGACGGGAACGGAAATGGTCAGCGAGCTGATCGACGTTGTCGGCCGCGAGATCGACCTTGTTGCAGAGCTTGGCCCGAACGATGCCGAGGTACTGCGGTCGAAGGCACAATTGAAGGCTGGACTGATGATGAGCCTTGAATCGTCATCGTCGCGCGCCGAGCAAATCGCCCGCCAGCTCTTGATTCATGACCGATTGCTCGACACAAATGAAATACTGGCACAAGTCGACGCCGTGACGGCGGATGATGTTCGGGCCGCCGCCCGGGCGTTGCGCCAGCGCGAACCTTCAATTGCTGTCGTTGGGGCTGGCCGAAAATCAGGTGACTTCGCCAGCCGGGCTGCCTCGCGCTTAGCGCGAACGGCGGCGTGAGGCGCGCGGAATGGCATTCTTGAGGTCCAGCACACGTCCGGAAGTTCCATCTCTCCTCCAGGGGTCACGCGTGTGGCTGCGCCAGCCGCAGATCGGTGACTATGTGGCCTGGGCGGAACTGAGAGCGATGAGCCGGGACCACCTTGTGCCCTGGGAACCGCTTTGGCCGCGCGATGATCTGACTCGCAGTGGCTATCGGCGGCGCGTGCGCCACTATCAGCGCGAAGCTCGCGAAGATCAGGGCTACGCGTTCTCGATTTTTCAGTCCGGAGATGACCGGCTGATTGGCGGCGTCACACTGTCCAACCTGCGCCGCGGCATCACCCAGGCAGCAACGCTCGGCTATTGGCTCGGACGGCCGTATACCGGCCAGGGCTTGATGACCGATGCCGTCAAGTCGATCATCGAATTCAGTTTCGATACGCTCCAGCTGCACCGCCTCGATGCAGCGGCGATGCCCGTTAACGCGCCCTCCATCCGGGTCCTCGAACGGGCCGGATTCGAGCATGAGGGATTTGCCAAAAGCTATCTGAAAATCAGTGGTGCATGGGAAGACCACGTCCTCTACGGCCTCGTTGCACCGTCTGTTGGGGGGCGTTCGGCATGACCATGGCCCGCCGCAACTGCCTGTTGCACCGGCTGATCGCGGCCTTGGTTTGGGTCGCGGCGATCGCCGGGTCGGTGCATCCGGCGTTGGCCGTCAAGCCGATTTCGGTTGCCGCCGATCAGGATCGGGTCGAGATCACCGCACTCGGCGAATTGGTTGAAAGCCGCGGCGATAGTTTGCAGGTGGAAACCGCGGCCAGCACTGAAGGCACGGCGGGGCGCATGTCAGTTCGTGCGACAACGCCGGGCACCAATCCGAACTGGATCGTGTTTGCCCTCACCAATCCAACCGAGGTTGCGGTCGAGCGCTGGCTGACGGCCGATCGCTATGCGGTGATCGGTTCTGGCGCCATCTGGCCGGATCTCGACGCCCGGCGGATCGAAGCGTTGACGCCGTCCATCGGTTTTGTGCCGGAGCGGCTGGCGAGCGACCGGGCCGACGTGTTTCGTATTACGCTAGAGCCCGGCCAGACGATTACCTACGTCGCCGAGTTGCCGACCGAGCGATACGCGCGCGTCTATCTCTGGAAGCCGATCGACTACGAGCTCAAGGTTCGCGAACGCCAGTTGTTCAATGGCGTCATGCTCGGCCTGACCGGACTGCTGGCAATATTTCTGACTGCGATCTTCGCGGCCAACCACAAGATCATTTTCCCGGTTGCGGCGCTGGTGGCGTGGTGCGTCCTTGGCTATCTGTGCGTCGACTTCGGTTTCTTCCACAAACTGTTCCAGTTGAAGCCGGAGAACAACGCCGTCTACCGCGCGGCAACCGAAGCGTCGATGGCGGCCAGCCTGGTCGTGTTTCTGTACTTCTTCCTCAGGATTCCTCTGTGGCACGGCCTGGCGCGGATGCTGTTCAGCGTCTGGATCCTGGCGCAATTGGCGCTCATCGCCGTTGCCGTCATCGATCCACGGCTGGCCTCGACGTTTGCGCGCGTCTCGTTTGCCGGCATTGCCGGCATTGGTGGCGCGGTTGTCCTGTTCCTTGCCGTTCGCGGCCAGGATCGCGCGCTGTCGCTGGTGCCGACGTGGTGCCTGTTGGCGGTTTGGGTGTTCGGCGCCGCGGTCACGCTGGCGGGCAAGTTGTCGGGCGATATGGTGGTGTCGGGACTGGTTGCCGGTCTGGTTTTGATTGTTCTGCTTCTCGGCTTTACGGTGACGCAGTTTGCGTTCCGCTCGCTCGAACCGCTGTATGGCGCCGCGCCGTCCGATCTGCAAACCCGATCGGTCGCGGTTGATGCGGCTGAAGCAGCAGTCTGGGAATGGAGTCCACGGCGGGAAGAAGTCAAAGTCGGCGGGATTGTCGAGGCGGCCCTCGGCCTAAATTCGGGTGAGCTAAATACCAAGCTGTAAGACTTCCTGCGCCATCTCCCCCCGAGCGACCGTGAGCGTTTCCGGATGTCGCTGCTCGCCATTCAAGAAAGCGACAGCCGCCGCATCCGAACCGATTTCCGTATGCGTCACGCCGATAACAGCTATCGCTGGTACGATCTCGATGCGTCGTCGATGCCGAGTTCCGACGGCCGAACGATGAAGTGCGTTGGCCTGATGCGCGACGTCACCGACAGTAAGCGCGCCCAGGAACGGCTGTTGCAGAACGCCGTCAACGACAGCCTCACAGGGCTTGCCAACCGGCAATTGTTTCTCGACCGGCTGGCACTTGCCATGCAGCGGGCCCGATCGGAGATGAACATCCGGCCGACGCTGATGTTCATCGATCTCGACAAGTTCAAAATCGTCAACACGTCGTTTGGCGTCGTGGTCGGCGATAGTCTGTTGCTCACGGTTGCCCGCCGACTGCAGCGTCACATCGGCCCCTTGGATACCTTGGCGCGGGTTGGCGGCGACCAGTTCGCGATCCTTTTGCAGCAAGAGCAGCCGGCCGGCGAACTCGCCTCGCTCGCTGAGCGCGTGCGCCGCTCCCTGCGGTCGCCGATCAAGATCGCCGGCCAGGAGATCGTCCTGACCGGTTCGCTTGGTATTGCCATTTATGACGGCCAAGAGATCAACGATGGCGATCTGCTGAAGGAAGCGGAACTCGCCATGTTCCGCGCCAAGCGGGCTGGCACCGACAGAATCGAAATTTTCCGCCCTGAGATGCGCGGCGAGCATGACGAGCGCAAGATTACCGAGGGCGAAATTCTAAAAGCACTTGAGAAGAACCAGCTCAAAGTTCTGTACCAGCCGGTGGTTGCCCTGGCGACGGAAGAACTCGCCGGCTTTGAGGCAGTCCTGCGCTGGGAGCATCCCAAGCTTGGATTGATTAACCCCGTGGCTTCCGTCACGGACGTTGAAACCAGCGATTTGATCGTCAAGCTTAGCGTATTCTTCCTGGCGCGGGCGGCCAAGGACTGCGCCGCTTGGCAGCGCGAACTGCCCCGCGCGGAGAACCCGCTGTTCGTCTCACTTAATCTCTCGAGCCGCAATCTGTTCCGGCCTGATCTTGTGCAGGAGGTGCGCAGTCTGCTTGGCCGCAATCTGGTGCCAAAGGGCTCGCTGAAACTTGCAATCTGCGAGTCGATGGTTGTTGAAAATCCGGAACACGCCAGCGAAGTTCTGGAAACATTACGCGGTGCCGGTGCCGAACTGATGCTCGACGATTTTGGCGCCGGGTATTCGTCGCTGACGACCCTGCATCAGTTGCCGTTCGAGAGCATCCGCATCGATCGCAGCGTATTGCGAGCGAGCGGCATCAAGGATGGCTCGAACTCTGCTGTCTTCCGGTCAATGATGGCGCTGTCGCACGAACTCGGCAAGAAGGTCACAGCCGAAGGCGTCGACAATGAAGATGAAGTCGGCTTCCTTCGCGCGCTCGGCTGCGAGTATGCCCAGGGCTATTATTACGGCGATCCCATTCCCGACCGGGACGTTCTGCAGCTCTTGAAGCTCGTCAAGAAGTCTGAGCGCAAGCTGCAGCCGCGCCGCGGTCTCTTCCGGCCGACGGCCGCCAAGCGCAAGCAGCCCAATGGTTCGGCGGAGGCACCACTCGCCGCTGCCGGTGTGCCGTCCGTCCGGCCGGCACTGCCGCCGCCCAAGGGTCGCCAGGGCATGGCCCCAATGCCGCCGCCGGCACTTGTCGCCAGCAACGAGCGATTGCCGCTTGATGCAGGGGCGCGGGGTGGCAAGGGTTATCTGCGTACTCGCGCCCGGCCCAAGCTTGCTCCAGTTGCTGCGCTCGCTCCCGTGGCCGCTGCTCAGTCCCCGCCGCAGCCACCGATGATGCCGCCCGCCATGCCAATAGCCGCCGCCCTGCCGCCGGCGACGCCGTTCGACATCAGGCCACCGGTCCATGGTCATAGCGATCAGTTTCCTGGCCCCCCGGCACCGATGTTTGCGCCGCTCCCGCCGCCGGCCGAAAACGCGCCGCCCGCGTACTACGGCGCACCAGAGCCACCGCGCCTGTTAGATGGCGAAATGCGCGCCGTCGCCAATGGTCCGCCGCCAATTTATGCGGCGCAGCCGGACAGGCCGTTTGCGCCTCCTGCTCCACTGCCGGCCTCATATGGAAATCTGCCGCCGGCGATTGCGGCCAGTCTGCAGCGGTTGGCCGGCGGCTCGACCGGTGCGCGCAAGCCAATACCGCAGCCAGTACGTCCGGTTCGAACGGATAAGAGTTAGAGCATTTATCCCTCGAAGTGGCCACCGGTTCGTCGAAGAAA
>JANORU010000524.1:0-2460 GCA_031415475.1 Hyphomicrobium sp. | reverse complement strand
ACCCGATGAAGCCGGTCGTGACAACTTGCGGATCGGGTCGATGCCGGCATCGGCAAAAATCTTCGCCAAGTCTTCGCGTGGTTTGAGAGTGCCGTCGGCGTTGACGATCGCAGATGACGGAACGCTGCGCGATCCGGGAATGTGCCCAGGCACGAGACCGGGGCGCGGCTCGGGATCGCGGCCCTCGAAACGGCCAGCGGGGCGAGCATCGACGATCTGCATGTTCTTTTTGCCGACATAGCCTTTCATGTCGTCGAGATCGCGCACCAGATCGTTGTTCTTCAGCGGCGTGAAATGACGCGCGGTGCGCGGCACTGGTGCGCCGTCCTCAAGCGGCCGGCCCTCTGCTTTCCATTTCTTCAGTCCGCCATTCAAGACGGCGACATCTTGGTGCCCCATGGCGCGGAAGGTCCACCATACGCGCGCCGCGGAGAAAATACCGCTCGTGTCATAGACCACGATCTTCATGCCGTCGCCAACACCCATCTTCTTCATCCGCGACGCAAACTTGACGGTCGAAGGCAACATGTGGGGCAGGCTCGACGTCTCGTCGACGAGATCATCGATGTCAAAAAACAGCGCGCCGGGAATGTGTTCGGCGAGATACTCGGCTTTCGGGTTGCGATTGGCGGTCGGCAGATGCCATGACCCGTCCAGAACGATCAGACCCGGGGTTCCCAAGTGCGCGGCGAGCCAGTCCGTTTCGACGATCCAGGTCTTGGCGTTCGCTGGCAAGGGTTGCCTCCTCGTTCAATAACATTGTGGTGGCCGCGTCTTGACGGAACAATTGCTCAGATCAACGGCCGCCGGCAGACATTTTTGTCGCGAATGGTGAGCCGGGAGGGAATCGAACCCTCGACCCCATGATTAAAAGTCACGTGCTCTACCTCTGAGCTACCGGCCCACTCGCGGCGTGCTTGTACGGGCCCCGCCCGTCCCGGTCAAGGCGACCGGGAGCCTCGCCATTGCGGCATGGCAGAGCACCATTTTCGCCGAGGCGAACGCGAAAATGCCGCTTCTCCGACCCTCACCGCTGAGGCTAATGTTCGCCGCGCTTCGGCGATCGCTGCCCGCGCACCCGGAAAGAATTCTGGCACCCATGTCCCCACCGCAAACCCGCACATCCAGTGACGGCGCGCGCGACCGGTTTCGTGCCATTGCCCTCATGGTTGCGGCCATCACACTGTTCTCGGCGCTCGACACGTCGGCGAAGTACCTTGGCCAGCACTACGCCATACCGGTTGCGCAAGTTGTCTGGTGCCGCTTCATTGTTCAGTTCATTCTCATTCTAATCTTGGTGCCGGCCTTCGGCGTGATGAGTGCCGCCTCTCTTTTCCGCACAGGCCATCTGAAGCTGCAGTTGATCAGGTCTGTGCTGATGGTTGGGACGACGGCCTTCAACTTTCTGGCACTCCAATACCTGCAACTCGATCAGACGATCACCATCGTCTTTCTCGCGCCGCTCGTCGTCGCGCTGCTCGCCGGACCCTTGCTCGGCGAGTGGGTTGGCTGGCGGCGCATGGTCGCCATTGCCGTCGGGTTCTTCGGCATCCTCGTTGCCGTCAATCCGGCCAGTGGAACGTTTCATCCGGCGGTGGTCTACTCATTGCTCGCGATGCTCGCCTACGCCCTTTTCATGATCCTGACGCGCTACATGGCGGCCTTCGATCCGCCGATGGTGACGTTGTTCTATTCGATGTTCGTCGGCACGGTCGCCGGTGCGCCCTTGGCCTGGGTGCATTGGCAGGCGCCACCAGACGCGCTCGCTGCCGCCCTGCTGTGCGGGCTCGGAATTTTCGGCGGGCTCGGCCACTGGCTGTTCCTGCACGCCTATCGCCTCGCGCCGGCGTCAACCGTCGCGCCGTTTCTCTACTTCCAGCTGATCTCGATGATTTGGTTCGGCCATGCTGTCTTTGGCGACGTTCCGCAGTGGCAAACGCTCGCCGGCGCCGCCGTGGTCGTCGCCTCCGGCGTCTATCTGTTCCACCGCGAGCACGTCATGGCCCAGGAAACTATGGCGCGCGAAACGGCCGCCCGCGCTCCACGCTGAAACCTTGCCGCGTGCCAGCCGTATGGAGAGGGTAAAGTCCGTCGAACCGGGAGGTCCGCCATGCGCGCCGCTGTCTCCACCGCCACAGTCGTCACCGCCATCCTGGGATCGCTGTTGCCGGCCTCGGCCGAGCCGGTGCGCGCGGTCGTCGAGCTGTTCACCAGTCAGGGCTGCTCGTCCTGCCCGCCGGCCGACGAAGTGCTCGGCGAATTGGCAACCGATCCATCGGTCGTCGCACTGTCGCTGCCGGTCGATTACTGGGACCGGCTCGGCTGGAAGGACACGTTCGCCTCACCGGCCTTTACGGAACGTCAGCGCCGCTATGGCGCAGCACGCGGCGATGGCGAAGTGTACACACCGCAAGCCGTAATCAACGGGACAACCCATGCGAACGGCTCAAGCCGCAGCCG
>JANORU010000523.1:0-4008 GCA_031415475.1 Hyphomicrobium sp. | reverse complement strand
GGAGATCCGCTTTTTCCACGCCGCCGACAAAGGCCGCGCCGAGCAGATCGCCGGCTTGTTCGGCACGCTTGGGCTCGATCTTGCCATCCAGGACCTATCGGCGACGGAATGGAAATCGAGCAACGCGCCCAACAGTTACGAGTTGTGGTTTAGCGGTCAGCGTCTCCCGGCGCTCTGCCAGCAGCAGAACAAGGCCGAGGGCTAAGCCCCAGCCGGAGACCTGTCCGGATTTCGCCCGGCGGAGATAAAATCCCGTCCACGTTCGGTCTTGCCACTGGACAGCGGGTTTAGGCGCACTATCTCATGCGTCCCGGCGGTATAACATCGCCGGATGCCGTCGTGGACGTTGCGGGTGAGGACCCGGTCACAATGCTGCTTTCCGAAATCTTGGGTGCCGATCGTCTGGGCGGGGCGGTCGAAATGCCGACCTGGGCCAGCCGGGTCGACATCGCCAACATGAGCGCCGATAGCCGTTCAATCGGTTCCAAAGGCTTGTTCATCGCCATCCCCGGCACCAAGGCCGATGGCGGTCAGTTTGTGAAGGATGCCGAAGCGCGCGGCGCGATCGTCGCCATTGCCGCGACCGGTGCCAATGTCCCGCGCACGGTTGGTATCCCGGTTTTGCGCGTCGCCGATCCGCGTCGCGCGCTGGCGATGCTGGCGTCGCGCTTCTATGGCGCTCAACCGGCGACCACTGTGGCCGTGACCGGCACCAGCGGCAAGACTTCAGTTGCCGATTTTGCCCGCCAGATTTTTGCCGCCTGTGGGCATCGGGCGGCGTCGGTTGGCACAATCGGCGTCATTACGCCGGAGCGCGCCGACTATGGCTCGCTGACGACGCCCGATCCGGTCACCCTGCACGCCACTCTCGCCAAGCTTGCCGGCGAAAAGATTACCCACCTCGCGATGGAAGCCTCCTCGCATGGCCTCGATCAGCACCGTCTCGATGGCGTGACTTTGCGCGCCGCCGCCTTCACCAATTTGGGCCGTGATCATCTCGATTATCACCCGACCATCGAAGCGTACCTCGACGCCAAGCTACGGTTGTTCCGCGATCTGCTGCCGGCCGGTGCGCCGGTCGTCATCAATGCCGATGGCGACCGCGCGGCCGACGTGATTGCGGCGGCCAAGTCTCGCGGTGCAAAAATTATCACGACCGGGCGCAGGGGCGAGACACTCAAACTCGTCTCCGCTGTGCCGGATGGCTTCGCTCAAAGATTGGTTATTTCCTGCAATGGCAAGACCTACGATGTGCGTCTGCCCCTGGTTGGCGCCTATCAGGTCGAGAACGCTCTGGTCGCCGCCGGGCTTGCCATCGCGTTGGGTGAAAACCCGGATGTGGTGTTCAACAGCCTCGAACACTTGAACGGCGTCAAAGGCCGGTTGGAAATTATCGGCAAGGCCAACGGCGGACTGGCTGTGGTCGACTACGCTCACAAACCCGAAGCGCTGACGGCCGCAATCGAAGCCTGCCGCCCCTTTGTCATGGGGCAACTCATTACCGTGTTCGGCTGCGGCGGCGACCGCGACAAGGGCAAGCGGCCGATCATGGGCGAGATCGCGATCCGGCTGTCCGACGTGGTGATCGTGACCGACGACAACCCGCGCACTGAGCAGCCTGAAACCATCCGCGCCGAAGTTTTGGCCGGCGCCAAAGGTGCCCGCGAAATTGGCGACCGGGCCGAAGCCATTGAGACCGCAGTCGCCATGTTGCAGCCTGGCGACGTGCTACTGGTTGCCGGCAAGGGGCACGAGACCGGTCAGATCGTCGGCGCCAAGGTGCTGCCGTTCTCGGATCACGACGTTATCGCAACAGCATTGGCGCGGATGTCATGAGCGCGGCGCTATGGCTGTTTGAGGCGGCCGTTGCCGCAGCGGGTGGCAAGCCGGAAGGCGTATGGCCCAAGCAAATAACTGGAATTTCGATCGACACTCGCTCGATTGCGAACGGCGATCTGTTCGTCGCGCTCAAGGATCAGCGCGACGGTCATGAGTTCGTGACGACCGCGTTTGCCAACGGCGCGGCGGCCGCGCTGGTGTCGAACACCTACGAGCGCAAACCGGGCGACGGTGCGTTGATCCGCGTCGACGACCCGCTTGCCGCCCTCGAAAACCTCGGCCGCGCGGCACGCGCGCGGCTGTTATCCGAGGCGCGCGTGTTCGCCGTCACCGGCAGCGTCGGCAAAACGACGGCGAAAGACATGCTGCGCGCTTGCTGCGCGCGGCTCGGGCCGACGCACGCGTCGGACAAGTCATTCAACAATCATTGGGGCGTCCCGCTGACGCTGGCGCGGATGCCGGCCGAGACTCACTTTGCCGTATTCGAGATCGGTATGAACCACGCCGGCGAAATCATGCCGCTGGTCGCCATGGTGCGCCCACACGTGGCCATCGTGACGACGGTCGAAGCCGCGCACATCGAGCATTTTGGTTCGGAAGAGGCGATTGCCGATGCCAAGGCGGAAATATTCTCAGGCCTTCTGCCCGGTGGAACGGCTGTCATCAATGCCGCCAACCGGCACTTTGAAAGGCTTGTGGATCACGCAGTCAAGGCTGGCGCGTGCATTTTTGCATTTGGAAACGCTTGTAAGTCGACAGACCTTCACGACGAGCGCATTGCGCGATGGTTCGAAATTGACCGGCTCGATGGCTCGGAAGATGGCAGTCGCATCGTGGCCCACTCGCGTCCCGGTGGTCAGCGCTGGGAATTTCTGCTCGGCTCGCCGGGATCGCACATGGCGCTCAACGCGTTGGCCGTTCTGGCGGCGATCGCTAGTGCTGGTCTGGATAGCGCAGCGGCGGTGGCAGCGCTGGCGGGGCATGGCCCCCCGCCGGGGCGTGGCTCGCGGATCACGCTGGCGGCCCCAGGTGGCCCGCTATTGGTCATCGATGAGAGCTACAACGCAAATCCTGCGTCGATGCGCGCCGCCCTCTCAGTTCTCGGCGACGTGCCCCGAGACCGCTTCCCGCGCCGGATCGCCGTGCTCGGCGATATGCTCGAACTCGGGGCCGATGCAGCGGCACTCCATACTGGGTTATGGCCCGCTGTCGAAGCCGCTGATGTGCAACTTGTTTTTGCCGCCGGGCCAAATATGGAACAACTCTACGAGAAAGTTCAGCCGGGCTGCCGTGGTGCATGGGCACTCCACTCAAAAGGAATCGAAGAAAGACTTTTGACGGAAGCGCGGGCGGGCGACGTGATTATGATCAAGGGCTCGAACGGATCGCGCATGGCGACCTTAGTGGCGGCCCTCAAGGCGAAATTTTCCGCCGCGTCATAAAGCGGCCACGCCAACCGCGAACTGATATATATGTTCGTCCCGCGTGCTCAGGGGAGCGGGCACGGCGGGGAGGGGACTGTTTGAATGCTCTATGAACTCGTTCAGTTCAGCGACCAGATCGGGCCGCTGAACGTCTTCCGCTACATTACCTTCCGCACCGGCGGCGCGATTTTCACGGCGCTGCTGTTCGTGATGCTGTTCGGCCCGTCGATGATCGACATGCTCCGCCTGAAGCAGGGCAAAGGTCAGCCGATCCGAGAGGATGGCCCCCAATCGCATCTGGCGAAAAAGGGTACGCCCACCATGGGCGGATTGATGATCTTGTCGGGCGTGACCTTCGCCACGATCCTGTGGTCGGACTGGTCGAACAAATATGTTTGGACCGTGCTGGCCGTGACGCTGACCTACGGCGCCATCGGCTTTTACGACGACTATCTGAAGGTCACCAGGCAACACGCCAGCGGCTTTGGTGGACGGGCGCGGCTGGGGCTCGAAATCGTCGTGGCGGCGATTGCCGCTTGGTACATCATGACGTTGTCGACACCGGATCTGGCTGGCAAGCTCGCCGTGCCGTTCTTCAAGGATGTGCTGATCGATCTTGGGGGGCGATTGGGCCTGCCGGGATTGACCAAGCCTGATGGTGAGCCGCGCTATCCCGGAGGCTATTCTGATTACATGGTGAACCACGAGCGCGCACCGGGACTGGGGCCGCTTGCCGGGTTCCGCG
>JANORU010000522.1:0-3664 GCA_031415475.1 Hyphomicrobium sp. | reverse complement strand
TCCAGCAGCTTGCCGGACTTATCGAGCACGCCTTCGACGTCGGTCAACAGCAACAGGCGTTTGGCCTGCATGCGCGCCGCTAAGGCCGAGGCAAACGAGTCGGCGTTGATGTTGAGCGTCTCGCCCTCGCGCGACGCGCCGATCGGCGCGATGACTGGAATGAGATCGGATTTCGAAATCACCTCGACGATGTGCGGATTGATTTCGAGCGGATCGCCGACGTAACCCAGATCGACCGCCACCGTCTTGCCGGTTTTTGGGTCCGTCATTTCGGTGATCTTTTTGGCGATCATCAGGTTGGCGTCTTTGCCGCAAATGCCGACCGCCTTGCCGCCCTGGCGGTTGATGGCCGACACGATCTCTTTGTTGATGGCGCCGGCGAGCACCATCTCGACAATCTCGATCGACGCCTTGTCGGTCACGCGCAGCCCGTGCACAAACTCCGATTGGATGTTGTGTTTTTTCAGGTTGTTGGCGATCTGCGGGCCGCCGCCGTGGACGACGATCGGGTTGACGCCCGACTGCTTGAGATAAACGATGTCCTGAGCGAAGGCGTCGGCCAGCGCTGCGTCACCCATGGCGTGGCCGCCGAATTTGATGACCACGGTCTGTTCGTCGTAGCGCAGCATGTTGGGCAGCGCTTCGGCCAGAATGCGCGCCTGAACGTGGGCGGACAGCGGCGTATCGGCTGGTGCCGCTTGATTTTTCGGCTCTAGGACCTTTGTCATCGTCGTGTTGCAGTGTCCCTGTTGGTCGAATCTGGCGAGGCCGCACAAGGCTTTGGCAGGTGGCGGCAAGCCCCGCTCTTATAGCTTCCCCGGGTTTGGCCTCAACGGAATTCCCTCACAATCGTATGTTTCCTGTTACTGCGGGATGGCGAGGGAACAGGCGGCTTGCCCGGCCCGCGCCAATGCCGTTTATCATGAGGGTCGCGAGTCAGCTGGCGCGCCACCGGGCCGGCCAATTGAAGGGCCATCCTAACACGACGAGAGTGCGGGACTTTTAATGAACGCTGGGGAGCTTAATCGGATTGTCATGTCGCCGGTGCTGGTGGCCACGCTGACGCGGGCCAGCGGCTACGCCGACGCGCAGGCGCACGCCGAAGTGACCCTTGAGCACATGCTGCTGGCGCTGACCGAAGATGCCGACGCCAGCACCGTCTTGACGTCAAGCGGCGTCGACATCGGACGGCTGGCGGCGGACGTGTCGTCGTTTATCGGACAAATTAGCGAGCGGCGCGCCGAAGGCTCAGGGGCGAGCGCGCGGGTTTCGCAAGACCTGCGCCGCATTCTCGAAGCGGCCGCGAGTGCCGCACAACAGGGACGCCGCCGCGAGATCGACGGCGCCATCGTGCTGGCGGCGATTGTCGGCGATGGAGCGAGTTCGGCAGCGCATCTGTTGCGCGGCCAAGGCTTGACGTTCGAGGCGGCGATCCGCGCATTGCGGAGCACGACGCAGCCGGCGGCGAAGACCGCAGCACCCAAGTCTGCCGCAGCGGCGACGGAACAGACGCAACCGGCGCCACAGCCGCAGGCACCCGTTGCGATGCAACGCCCAGAGCCTCGGCCCACGCCTCAACATCCTGGACCTGCCGCGCCAGTTCCGCGTTCGAACGAAGAGCTGCGGCGCGATAACCGCGATGAAGGCAACCCTGACATTTTGGGATCCATTCGAACCGGTTCCAGGCCTTCGGACCAAGGGAACAGTGCGACGTCAGCGCCGCAGTGGCAGTCGTCGCCGTTCCCGGCGCCGTCGCCGCGCACGGCAGACCCATCGCCCGCGCCGAGACCCGCTCCGGCACAGCAGCCTGCAGCGTCGCCCGTACAAAGCGCTCCGGCCCAAGCTCCCGCGCAGGCACAGCCGCAGTTTCGACCACCACCGCAGACACAATCCCCGGTGCAAGATCCGAGCGTCGCGTGGCCACCAACACCTCGGCCACAGCCAACGTTCGATACCATGCGGCCCGCACCGCCTTCGGCAAACCCTGCGTTGCCGCCTGTCACGCAGCCTTCGCCGCAGCCGATGGCGTATCCTCAGTCCCAACCGGCGCCGGCCTATCCGGCCGGATATGCGGGAGGGGCCGCGCCGTCCGGCCGTGGACCGATGCCCGGCCCACCGCCGCAAAATCCAATGCCCTTTCCGCCGCCACAGCAATCCGCGCAGCGCGGACCGATGCCGCCGCAAGCGCCTCCTGGTGGCGATCCGCGCGGTCCCCAGCGTGCACGCCAGCAAAACCCCGGCGGCAGCGTGCGCGTTTCGGCCGGACAACTGGTCGAAAACATTCCGCGCAAAATGCGGATCGCCATTCCGATGGTGGTCGAAGCCCGTCTCGCCCGCGCCGAGGTGAAGGCGATTGCCGAAGGTCTGCAGGGCGGCGGCGCCGTCTACCGTCACGAAATTCTCGTCACCAAGGCGATGTCGGTGCGCTTGCGCGCGCCCGATGGCGGCTTCTTTATCGAAACTTCGTCGCCCGAAACGCAGTGGATCGACAATGTGCTCGGCGTTATGGCCGACGATTTCGCGAGCTGGCGCTGGACCGTGACGCCGCAGCAGCGCGGCAGCAAGCGTTTACAGCTGGTGATTTCCGCGCGCACGGTTGGCGCCGATGGATTGGCGGCGGAAACGGCGCTGCCCGATCAGGTGGTTGAGGTGAAAGTCGGGCTCAACTACGCCAAGACGGCGCAGAAGTTCGGTGGCTGGGCGCTGGCGGCGGTTGCCGGCGGGCTGTTCGCCAAGTTCGGTGACGCGCTCTACCAGCCGTTCATCGGCGCGGTCATGAGTTTTGTTGGCGGTTAGAGCATTTTCCGACGAAGTGGCCGCCGGTTCGTCGCAGAAAATGCGACAATTTAATAAGTTAGCCCGCGCGGTCTTTGACGATGATGGCTGCCTGGGCTCGAAGGTCATCGATGCCGAGGCCCTTTTCCGACGATGTCGACAGCAGCACCGGATAAGCAGCGGCGCGCTTGGCGATGACTGCTGTCGTGGCTTTTTGAATGGCGGCAAGCGCGTAGTCCGAGATCTTGTCGGACTTGGTCAACACGATCTGATACGAAACCGCCGCCTCATCGAGCAGCTCCATGATCTCGTCGTCGACCTTCTTGATGCCGTGACGCGCATCGATCAGCAGGAACACGCGAGCGAGTGTTGGCCGGCCCCTGAGGTAGCCGCGCACCAATTCGGTCCACGCCGCAACTTTCTCTTTCGGGGCTTCGGCAAATCCGTAGCCCGGCATGTCGACAAGCCAGAGCGCTCTGTTTTCCGGTTCGAAGAAATTGAGTTCCTGGGTGCGGCCCGGTGTGTTCGACGTGCGCGCCAGGCCGTTCTGGCGGGTCAGCGCATTCAACAGGCTCGATTTGCCGACATTCGAACGGCCGGCAAGCGCGATCTCGGTTCTGTCGGCCGGCGGTAGATGTTCGAGGCCGACGACACCTTTGACGAACCGCCACGGCTGCTCGAACAGCGACTTGCCGTCAGCAAGCTCTTCCGGCGCGAACGCTTGAGACTCGTCGCCGGTCACGTGCAGCTATCCCTTGGAGATCAGTTTACTGACGCGCTCGTAGATGCGCTTGATGTTGTCGAACAGATGGATTTCGGCACCCTGCTGCTTGGTGATGTACCACTGCTGGGCAATCGACAGAATGTTGTTCCAGGCCCAGTAGATCAC
>JANORU010000521.1:0-1722 GCA_031415475.1 Hyphomicrobium sp. | reverse complement strand
ACCCATCAAACCAGTTCACCGCAACATCGAGATTGCTACGCTTGCCATACCAGTCGTGCAGCAGCTGATAACACCCGCCATAGATATTGCGGCTGGCCAGCACAATATCCTGATAGCCCAGGAGATGGGCCAGAGTTGAATCAACCGCCGCCATGCCGGAATTGAAATTCCAGGCAAAGTATTCGCGGGCCAACGGCCCAGCCTCAACATCAACGATATGGTTGGCAAGACTGACCGATGTTGGATTGAGCAGCCGTGAATAGATTTCGTGCAACAGTTCCTTGCCCTTGAAAGCATCTTCAGCCCATTCGATACAGGCATAGAGATAGGTGGCAGTGCGGGTGACAACCGGGGTGGCCGAGAATATCGCCGTCACATAGTCGAAAATCGGATAGGGTCCGCGCGCCGCACCTGGCCCCTGACGTCCTGCAAGTGACTGGTAAGTGCGGCGCATGGGGGTTTGCAGGTTGTCCAAAACCTTGGCAAGCTGGAAGCAGGCAAAGCGCTTGGCGTTGAACAGGGCGATGCGGTCCTTGCGGTCAAGGCCAGCGAGTACAGCGCTGGTCATGTCCATCAGGTCATGCGTGGCGGCGTTGGCCGCGTAAAGACTGCGCGCGAGCTTCGAGAGCGCTTGGCCGCTGGCAGAGGTGGGGTCAATGGCAAAGTGATGGAGCTGTTCATCAACCAGCGATTCAATCGAAACCGCAGCAGTTGAATTGCGCAAAGGACTAAGTTGGCGGGCATTGACGAGGTCGGACATGGCAAAACTCTCCTCACATTGGCTGTTCCGATGATAACAGAAATGGCGTGGAATTTTCAGCCATTATGCCCACGAAATTTGCCAAGTTTGGCAGATTATGCTAAATCTTGCGCCATGCTGGACAGTATTGACTATAAAATAATCCGGGCGTTGCAAGCCGATGGCCGCATGACAATTCAGGATTTGGCCGCGGCAGTAAACCTTTCAGCGTCACCCACCCTGCGGCGGGTTCGCATCCTCGAGGTAAACAGTGTGCTTCGGGGCTATGCCGCAATAGCCGATGAGGAAAAATACGGCCTTCCCGTAACTGTTTTCCTGCGCGTTAAATTGGACCGCCATTCGGAAGCAAGGGTTGGTGGCTTCGAGCGCGCGATCCGCACCATTGGCGAAATCCTCGAGTGTTATCTCCTCACCGGTGATTTTGATTACATGCTGCGCGTGCTGGTGCCCGATCTTAAATCCTATGAGGATTTTGTCCGCGAACGCATCCACACCATTGCCGGAATTGCGGCCATTGAGACAAGCTTCGCCTACGGCACTATCAAGCGGACATCAGTATTTCCCGACCTACCGCGGCGTTCAAAGCGGACCTGAACACCGGGCAGGCAAATCAGGTCGAGCGGGGGACAGCCCTCGAAAGTGCAAGTGGGCATGATGCCGAGACCGCGGTCGCTCGAAACCGGCAGCGTAGTCTTCGCGACAACGTGGGTTTTCGATTGAGGGAACTTGCTGGGAGTTGAGATCGAGGGAGGCGTTGCAAGCCGACACAAGACTTCAAACGGGCCAGTGAAGTCGAGTTGTGTGATTCCAGGGAAGATCACGAAGCCGATGTTGAAATCGGACATGCCACATTCTCCTCTACTGCCCCGGACGCCGACTTGATGCAGTGGAGATCATCGCCCTTAGTGAAGATTTCCGCAACGGATTCGATTCCGGGCCATGGCATACGCTGGTTGTGTGTC
>JANORU010000520.1:0-2039 GCA_031415475.1 Hyphomicrobium sp. | reverse complement strand
GATCGAGGTAGCGGAAGAACCGGCGCGCATCTTTAGCCTCGCCGGGAGCCCAAGCGGACGCAACCGTCAGACGGTCGAGCAAGGCGAAGGATGTGACGGGAATGAACCGCTCGCGGCGCACGGCGGCGGCTTCGCTCTCAGCAATCACGCCGTTCACGCGCGGTGTTGAAACGCCGGACTGCGCCACACCGATGCCGCTTCCCATGGTAACATCGGCCGACATGTCCCGAACTCCTTCGTCGCAGCACCACGAGACCTGTCGGCACGACCCGCACGCCGAACTCAGACCTCATGGATGAGTTTTATGGCGTTTTCGCAATCCTTGTCGAGTTTGCACGTCGAGGTCACAGAAAAGCGTTGGACGAAGAAGGGTCCAGTATGATTTCTGGTTGTTTGTCAGTTCTGCCGCCGCCTCCGCCGCCCACGGACAGTTTATCGGAATGTGAGCATAAGTCGGGGCAAGCAGTTCAAAAGTCTAATGCGCCTTAGTCGTGCCGTTGTCGCGGCCGAAAGAGCACATTAGAGTAAATGACATCTCGCAGAGGGGTCTCGGGGTGCGTCACTGTCTTGAAGCAATCTTGGTTTGTCTGATGGCCGGCGCCGCTTGTGCTGCTGAGGCCTCGGAGCAGGCCGTGCTCGTTCACGGGCCGGAGCGGCTGGTCATGCCGTTTTCGTGCACAATCGAACAAGGCAAGGTGGTCGTGACGCCCGGGCCAGAGCGGCCCTACGATGTGCTGACCGAGCACTTCGAGCGCTCATTCAAGACGTGCAATCCCCCATTCTCTAATCAATGCCGCACATTCCAAGTTCACAAGTTCGACATTCTGTGCGGCGGCCAACGCACGCCGTGGGTGAAAATCGTCGACGCCGCACATCGCACGACCGCCGGCAAGGCGTTCCTGCACAAGGGGCTGTTGAATATCGTTCGTAAATCGACGGTCTCGGACGGCAGCCTGCCGAGCTGCTCCGACAAGACCATCAAAGCCAGCGACACCGCCGGACGTGGCGAGTGTTTGCCCTGGCGGGTCACTCGCGAAGTCGAGCGGATCATTATTCCGGCGGGCTTCGGGCCTGTGACGGAAATCGGCGCCCGGCTGATCGCTGGCACCGCGCCCGGACAGTCAGACCCGGCACCGATCACATTGGCGCGCGCGGACGCCAGTCAGGACACCTCGCTCGACGCCACACTTCAATCCGGCGGCGCAACCGCCAACACCCCATCAAACATACCCGCGCCTGAACTGCTGAACGATTTGAGCTTGACCGGTTCATCAACCGCCAATGCGGCGGACGAGGAATGGATTGCCGTCGAAGAGGCCCGCGAGGCACAGGACTTTGCATTGCGTCCGGCCGTCGCGCGCTCCAACGCTCAGAGCGCCAACGTACTTTTGCCTGGCATTGCATTGTTGTTGGCTGGAGCGGGCTTGGGTTGGATGGCGTGGCTGCACCGCGCGGGGTCTTTGCAGTTGGCCCACGCCAGCAGCACCGTTCTGGCTCAAGCACGCCAGATTGGAAGTTTCGCGGCGTCCACGGCTCAGTCACTGATGCATCGCGTTAGATCGCCTGACAGCGCCGAAATGGACGCTTCCGTTGACCCGGAAATCGACCGCGAGATCAGCACCCTTTTGCAGCGCGTTGACCGCATCGATGCCTTGGCGCGCACGTTAGATCAGTCGTCGTCGCTGCGCGCGAAAGCGGACGGCGAAATTGCGGCCGTCCGTTTGGCCGTTGCAAGAGACCGGGCCGAATTCCTGTCAGGTAGCGCGACGGTGCTGCGATTGCGGGCGCGGCTCGGCATGCAGCGCCGCGAAATCGATAAGATTGAGCAATTCATTGTTCCGATGACCGGCGCCATCGTAAAATCGGCGGGATCGAAAGCGGCGGACGTAAAAGCGGGCGACGTCAAAGCGGCGGACGCCAAACCGACGCCCGCCGCTTAATTACACAAATCTGACAGGCCTCAATCGAACGTCAGCCGTAGGTCCGCGGCGGCTGCGCGCCGTTGGCCTGCCACTCGTCATACAGCTGTGCTTGGCTGG
>JANORU010000519.1:0-2594 GCA_031415475.1 Hyphomicrobium sp. | reverse complement strand
GACCCGGCTCTATCAGAACACCGCCAAGGTGCATTTCAATCAACACACCGAGGCCACGGGCCGGTTCGGCAAGCGGATCATCTACGGCGGCGTTGTCATTTCTCTGGCTCGCGCCCTGTCATTCAATGGCCTCAACAACGCGTTCCACATCGCCGCCATCAACGGCGGCCGGCACGTTGCGCCGCTGTTTGCCGGTGACACGGTTTACGCATGGTCGGAAATTCTCGAGCGGCAAGAAATCCCCGGCCGGTCGGATATCGGCGCTCTGCGCATTCGTCTTGTCGCCGTCAAGAACCGCGATTGTGCCGATTTTCCATTGAAAACCAGCACCGGCGACTATGCTGACGGCGTCATCCTGGATCTCGATGCCTGGGTCGTGTTGCCCCGCTGACGGGTTTGCACAGTCGCTATTCCATGTCCTTCTGACTAGTTTTTGTGCAGCGAACATTCGTGCGCAATTGAAAGCCTATTTTGCGATCGAACCGCTAATCTGTTAACCATCTTTAAAGCTGAACATCGTTGACTTGGGAAACACTTGTGCTGGCCGATCGCCAACTCGGCGGCCGACTGAGGTTCGTTTCAGCACTGTCCAACTTCGGTTCAAATCGTGACCAGACGCGTGGCAGTCATTGGAGCTGGGCTCGCAGGCTTGACCTGCGCGCGCGCGTTGCGTCGCGTCGGCTTGTTCGTTGACTTGTTTGAACAAGAAAAAGTCATTGGCGGCCGGCTGGCGACAACGCGGCTCGGGCTCGAGAGCTTCGATCACGGGGCGCAGTACCTAACGGCACGAACGACCGAATTCCGCAAATTCATGGAAGAAGTGACCGGCCTCGGTTACGCCGCCCGCTGGACGCCGCGCATGAAACTCGATGGCGAGGAAGGCGCTGGGCAAATGCTGCCCTGGTACGTCGGCACTCCGGGCATGTCTGCCCTCGTACGCCCGCTGACGGAAAGCATCAGAATACATATGGGCCGCAAGGTCTACACGATCGACCGCGGCGAGAAGGGCTGGCACATTTGGTTCGAGGACGAGACGTCCGTTGGCCCATTTTCCGCGGTTGCAGTCACGGCGCCGGCTCCAGAAACACGCATGTTACTCGGCCGGATTGAATCGCTTTCGGAGTCGATTTCGAAAGCGCGCATGGCACCATGCTGGGCGTTGATGGTACGCCTCGAAGAAAGGGTTCTGCCCGAGCAAGATGTCTACTCCGACATGACCGAAGTGATCCGTTGGATTTCGCGCAACAACACCAAGCCGGGCCGCAACGCGCGTGGCGAAACAATCGTCATCCACGCGTCGCCGACCTGGAGCCGCGAAACGGAAGATCAAGAACCCGAAGCGATTGCCGAAGAGCTGTGGGGCGAGGTCTGCCATGCCCTGGCGCTGCCTCCGGTCCGGCCGCAGCGGATGACGGCTCATTTGTGGCGCCATGGTCTGGTGGACCAGTCACTTGGCGAGTCGTTTGTCTACTCGAGCGATCACATGGTTGGCGCCGCCGGTGACTGGTGCCTCGGCCGATTGGCCGAACACGCGTTTGAAAGCGCCAATGGGCTAGCGCGCGCAATCATCCAGTCACTCGATTGACGTGTCCGAGCCAGTTGACCGGCGGGGCGGTTTTGCCACGCCCTTGATGGCCTCGAGGCGAATTGCGACCACCTCGCCAGCGCGCTAAAACACGGAAGAACCTGAATTTCTGGGGGCAAAGATGTCGGAAGCCAAGATTGGCGGCGCGGCCAAGAACCGCCGTCCACTGTCTCCGCACCTGCAAGTGTACACCCCACTCGTCAACATGGTCATGTCGATCATCCATCGCTTGACAGGGGTGGCGCTGTACGCCGGCACGATCCTGCTCGCGTGGTGGCTGACGGCGGTCGCTGTTGGGCAAGACTATTTCGACTTCGTCAGCGGCGTGTTTGCCAGCTGGCCCGGCAAGCTCGTCTTGCTCGGATACACCTGGGCGCTGATCCACCACGGCCTCGGCGGCATACGACACTTCATCTGGGATACCGGCCGCGGCTACGACCTCGATACCGTCGATAAGCTGTCGTGGGGCACACTCATCGGGTCGCTGCTGCTGACGGGGATGGTGTGGATGGCCGCTTTGAACTCGGGCGTGGGAGGCTGATCAATGACGCTTCGTACCCCCTTGAAGTCGGCTCGGCATCTTGGCTCTGCCAAAGAAGGCACCGACCATTTCTGGAAACAGCGGGTCACTGGCGTCGCCAACCTGTTTCTCGCCTCGTTCCTGATCTGGCTGCTGGTGAAACTGATCGGCGCCGATCACGCCACAGCCAAAGCCACGCTCAGCCAGCCGTTGATATCGCTGCCGTTGCTGCTGCTCATCCTGAGTGGCGTCATTCACATGCGGCTCGGCATGCAGACGATCATCGAGGACTACGTGCGCGGCGAAGGCGCCAAGATCGCAGCGCTCATGCTCAACACGTTCTTCTCAGTAGCTGTCGGCGCCGCGTCCGTGTTCGCCATCCTGAAATTGAGCTTTGGAGCGTAAGATAAGCATGGCCAAAGCCACGACCAGCACATCTCAGGCTCCCGCAGTCAACGGCCGGGCGTATTCGATCGTCGATCACACCTA
>JANORU010000518.1:0-2083 GCA_031415475.1 Hyphomicrobium sp. | reverse complement strand
TTTCGCCACAGATGATTGGCGACAAACGCCCAGCGATTAGAGATCACGCCCTCGCGTTCGAGCTGCTCGGCAATCGCGATGCGGCCATCGCCCTTCTGAATCACGATGTTGCGCGACGCCTCAAGCGGACCTGGCTGTTCGTAGAGATGATTGAGCAGAAACACGCTGCTGCCCGCGAGCACCATGATCACGACGCCAACCGTGAAGATGCCGCTCACAACCTTGACGATCGCCGAAACGACCCGCGATTCCTTCTTCACTTTGATATGGCGGGGACGCTGCGGGCCGCGCTGCGGCTCCAGCGCCTCGGAGGGGCTGCGCGGGCGTGTGCCTGTTGTCCCATTCGACATCGTGGGCGGCACGTCGCGGCGTTGGTCCATCATTCTGTCGCACCAATTCCGAAGTCAGACGAGCAAGAGCCGCAAAGGACTCTCGACATCGTGCGAGTTAGCCTCTCGGCCGGGCGGAAAATAAGGCGAACCGGTGACGGAATGGCACGCCCGCGCTGGCGTTGTCACCTTTGGCCCCTACGCAACTCGTCGCATTACGAGAGACGCGTTGGTTCCGCCAAATCCAAATGAATTTGACAGAACGGTCGTGAGTTCACGCGACTTGGCTTTGTGCGGCACGAGATCGATCGCTGTTTCGACCGATGGGTTGTCGAGGTTCAGTGTCGGCGGCACGATATTGTCACGCAGGGCGAGGATCGAGAACACGGCTTCGACGGCGCCAGCCGCACCCAGCAGGTGGCCGATCGCTGATTTTGTCGACGACATGGTGAGCTTACCGGCGGTGTTGCCGAACAGCCGTTCAACAGCCGCAAGTTCGATCTCATCGCCCATCGGCGTCGAGGTTCCATGGGCGTTGACGTAATCGATGTCACCGGCTGAAACGCCAGCGTTCTTGAGCGCCGCCCGCATGCAGCGGAAGGCGCCATCACCGGTCTCAGAGGGGGCGGTGATGTGGAAGGCGTCGCCCGACATGCCGTAACCGATCACTTCGGCGTAGATCTTAGCGCCGCGCGCCTTGGCGTGTTCGAGCGATTCAAGCACCACGATACCGGCGCCCTCGCCCATCACAAAGCCGTCGCGGTCCTTGTCGTAGGGGCGTGAGGCCTTGGTCGGATTGTCGTTGAAGCCGGTCGACAGCGCACGGCAGGCTGTAAAGCCAGCCATGCCGATCCGGCAGATGGGGCTCTCCGCGCCGCCTGCGACCATCACCTCAGCATCGCCCAGCGCCACCATCCGCGCCGCATCGCCAATGGCGTGCGTACCGGTCGCGCAGGCCGTGACGACGGCGTGGTTGGGGCCCTTTAACTGATGGCGTATTGAAACGTAACCGCCCGCAAGATTGATGAGCCGTCCGGGAATGAAGAACGGCGAGACGCGCCGCGAGCCCTTTTCCTTGAGCAGCAGCGACGTATCGGCAATGCCCGACAGACCGCCGATGCCCGAACCGATGAGTACGCCGGTGGTCTCTTGTTTCTCGATCGTATCAGCTTTGAAGCCTGAGTCCGTGAGAGCCTGTTCGGCGGCGGCCATCGCGTAAATGATAAAGTCGTCGACCTTGCGCTGTTCCTTGGGCTCCATCCAATCATCGGCATTGAACAGGCCATCGGCGGTCGCGCCGATCGGCACAAAATTGGCGATCTGGCAGGTGAGATCAGAGACATCGAATTCAGTGATGCGGCGGGCTCCGCTGGCTCCGGCCAGCAGGTTCGACCAGGTCGCTTCAACACCACAGCCGACCGGTGTCACAAGTCCCAGTCCCGTTACGACGACGCGTCGCATCATTCCGTCAACCCTCGACTTCCTAAGCGGATGCGGCGGAAGTTGTCCGTCATCCGCCGGTCCTATCGAACCAGTGCCGTCAAACGAACGGCGCCCGGGACGAAGTGTCCACGAACGCCGCCCAATCGATCCAGTCTGCCGCCGGATACTACTGACCCGGCAGCTCTCGAAGCTGCTTAGGCAGCCGTCGCGTTCTTTTCAAGGAACTTCACGGCGTCGCCGACAGTCAGAATGTGTTCGGCGGCGGCCATCGCGTAAATGATAAAGTCGTCGACCTTGCGCTGTTCCTTGGG
>JANORU010000517.1:0-4309 GCA_031415475.1 Hyphomicrobium sp. | reverse complement strand
CCGGCGCGCAGGAAAATTGGTCGGTAGCCGGCCCAGATGGCAACAAGCAGGTGCGCATCAAGGGCAACATCCGCACCAATTCGGCTGAACTGGTGCGCGAAGCTCTCCTCTCGGGCCTCGGAATTGGCCTGCGCGGCACATGGGAAGTCGGACCGGACATCAAATCCGGAGCCTTGAAGATCGTGTTGCCGCAGTATGTCGGCTCGCCGCGCTCGGCGGTCCACGCCGTCTATCCGTCGCGCGATTTCATGCCGGCTAAAGTCAACGCTTTTCTCGATTTCCTGGGCGAGCATTTTGGCCTCGATCCCTACTGGGACCAAGGCTTCGATCTCAACACTGCGAAAGCACGGACTGGCAAGTCGGCTGCCAAAGGGGGAACGAAGACGCCGGCCAAGCGCGCCGACCGCGCGGCCTGAGCGGGATCACGGCAGTTCAAGGCGCCCGGGACTTTAACAGGTCTCAAACCCGTTGCGGGGCGGGCGGTGCTTGACTATCGATGAGTGGTATTTCTCCAGCCACTTAACGGAGCTGCCGTGGCCCCGCGCGTCGCCCTGTTCGTCACCTGCCTCATCGACCTCATGCGTCCGTCGGTCGGCTTTGCCGCCGCCAAACTGATTGCTGCGTCGGGCTGCACGGTCGAGGTTCCCGAACATCAAACCTGCTGCGGCCAACCGGCCTACAACTCCGGCGACCGGGCGAGTGCGCGGGCCATTGCGCTCAAGACCATGCCGGCGTTCGACGACTACGATTACATCGTGGCGCCGTCGGGCTCGTGCGCGGCGATGCTCAAGCTGCATTGGCCTAAGCTGTTCGATGACGGCCCGGACGACGCGCGGGCCATGGCCGAACGGTTCGCCGCCCGCGTCCATGAACTGACAACCTTTCTGTCCGACGTTCGCGACATGAAAACCGTTCCCGGCCGCTACCAGGGACGTGTCACCTATCACGATGCCTGCGCGGGATTGCGAGAGCTCGGCATCAGCAACGCGCCGCGCAAACTGTTATCGACGATGCGCGGCGTCGAGCTCGTGGAAGCCGCCAATGCCGAGGCGTGCTGCGGGTTTGGGGGGCTCTTTTCGGTCAAGTATCCCGATATCTCCAATGCCATTGCCGATAAGAAAGTATCCGATCTCAACGCGGCGGGGACAGATTTGGTGCTCGCCGGCGATCTCGGCTGCCTGATGAATATCGCCGGCAAGGCATCGCGAGACGGCACGCCGGTTCGCTGCCGGCATATCGCCGAAGTGCTGGCGGGGGAACTTGATGAGCCGCCGCTCGGTTTGGGCGGCGCACCGGGATGACCAACGTTCTGCCGTCCTCGCGCACCTTCAAGGCCAACGCAGCTGAGGCTTTGGCCAATGCTCAGTTGCAGCGGGCGCTTGCCGGACTGCCAGGTGGCCTTGTCGCCCAGCGCACGGCGGCAGTCGCCGCGACGCCCGATTTCGAAAACCTCAGAACAGCCGGCCGCGATATTCGCGATCACACGCTATCCAACCTCGACCTTTATCTTGAGGCGTTCGAAAGCCGGGCATTGGCGGCCGGCAGCGTTGTTCACTGGGCAACGACCGCTGCGGGCGCGTGCCGGGTGATCGAAGGCATTCTCGCCTCGGCCGGCGCCAAGCGGGTCATCAAAGGAAAATCGATCGTCTCGGAAGAAATCGGCCTCAACGCCCACCTTGCAACGCACGGGTTCAACGTCATCGAATCCGATCTCGGCGAATACATCATCCAGAATCGCGGCGAGGCGCCGAGCCACATTATCGCGCCGGCGATCCACCTCACACAATCGGATGTCGAAGCCGATTTTCGCCGCCTGCATCGCGACTTGCCGGCGAACCGCGTACTCGACAAACCCGAGACGCTGGTCACAGAGGCGCGCGGCGTGCTGCGCGAGGCGTTCCTGAAAGCAGATGCCGGTATTACCGGCGCGAATTTCCTGATCGCTGAGACCGGCTCGGCCATCATCGTCACCAACGAGGGCAACGGCGACCTGACGCAAACGCTACCGCGTCTGCACATCGTGCTTGCCTCGATCGAAAAGGTCGTGCCGACGCTCGACGATCTGGCCGTCCTGCTGCGCCTGCTCGGCCGTTCGGCGACGGGTCAGGACATGACCGCCTATACGACACTGACCACCGGACCCAAACGCCCCGGAGATGTCGACGGGCCGGACGCCTGCCACATCATCCTGCTCGACAACGGCCGCTCAGAAATGCTTGCCGGCGACCTGCGCGAGGCGCTGCGCTGTATCCGCTGCGGCGCCTGCATGAACCATTGCCCGGTCTACAACGCGATTGGCGGGCACGCTTATGGCTGGGTTGTTCCCGGACCGATTGGCGCTGTGCTGACGCCGGCGCACCTCGGCATCGCCGACAGCGCGCACCTTCCCAATGCCTCGACGTTCTGCGGCCGCTGCGAAACCGTCTGTCCGGTCAAAATTCCACTCGTCGGTCTGATGCGGCACTGGCGCGAAGACGCTCACACGGCGGGCGTTGCGTCGCCGTCATCGCGCATGGCGTTGAAGTTCTGGGTGATGTTGGCGAGGCGGCCGCGCCTCTATCATCTCGCGGCCCGTTTTGCGGCGGCCATACTTGCAGCGGCCGCCGGGCGGCACGGTCATTTCAAATCGTTTCTGTTGGCAAAGGCGTGGACGAAACACCGCGATCTGCCGGCGCCCGAGGGCCGCACATTCCAGCGGCTCTGGCGCAAAACCAACCAAGGCGTGCCGCGATGAGCCGGGACAGTATTCTCGCAAATGTGCGCGCAGCGTGTGATGCAACCGGCGTCGACCTTGCGACGCGACGCGAAGCCGTCAACCGGCGTTTGCGAGCGTCCAAGCCATCGCCCGGTGTCGACACTCCGGCCGACGCCCAATCGCTCGCAGAAGACTTCTGCCGCCATATCGCCCGCCGAGGGACCGAGATCGTCCACGTCACTCATCTTGAAGACGTACCGCAGGCACTTGCCCGCTTACTGGGTGAGGACCGCAACACCGTCATGCGATGCGCGCACTTCGAAGGGTTAGCGCCCGCGGCCTGGAGTGCTGCCGGACTGCGCATTGCCGATGGCCGCGCCGTGCCGGACGACCGCGTCTCGATTTCCACCGCCGATGCGGCCATCTCTGAAACGGGCACGCTGGTGTTTGCATTCTCGGCCACGAACCCGGCGACGCTCGCCTATATGCCGGAGACGCACGTCGTTGTGCTTGAAGCGTCGCGCATCGTGAAAACCATGGAAGCGGCATTTGATCGTGTGCGTTCGGCAGGCCCGATGCCACGCACACTTGGTTTCATCTCCGGCCCGTCACGCACCGGCGACATCGGCGGCCGCATCGTGATGGGAGCGCACGGCCCGCGGCGATTGATCGTGATGGTTGTGGAGTAAGCAGTCCCACTTGCCGAGCCAGACCTTAGAGAATGAAATCGCCGGCCGCGAGTGCGACATTGCCCATGACGTAGATCTGCATTTCAGGCAAGCTGTCGGCGTCGGTGTTGAAAAGGACGCTGGTTACCCCCTGTGTCGCGCTGTAGGCGGTCTTGATCTGGCCAGCCGTTGTGAAGTTGCCCGTGCCAATGAAGGTGAAAAACTGATTGCCGGCTAGCGTGGGCCGGGCATCGATCGACGCGACGTCGATCTTATCCAGACCGCGCTGGAAGTCGAAGATGTAATCGTTACCGATGAAGCTATCGGCCAGCGTGCGGAAAACGAACTTGTCGTTGCCGGCGTCGCCTCGCAACCCATCAGCCCCCAAGCCGCCTTCGAGAACGTCGTTGCCGGCGCCGCCCCACATGTTGTCAACGTCGGCGCCGCCGAACATGATGTCGTTGTGATTGCCACCGTACAAATAGTCCCAGCCGGCATCGCCGAACATGATGTCGTTATCATCGCCGCCGAACAGATAGTCATCGCCAGCCCCGCCGGCAACCCGGTCGTTGCCACGTTCGCCAAAAACATAGTCGCTACCGGCGTCGCCGTAGACGCCATCGTTGCCAGCGCCGCCGTAGACCTTGTCATGATCGGCGCCGCCGAACACCTGATCGTTGCTAATACCGATGCCAATGTCGCCGTACAGCGTGTCGTTGCCGGCACGGCCATCGATGATGTCGTTACCATACCCGCCATTGATCGTGTTGGCCGCTGCGTCGCCGAAGAGGACGTCGGCGTAATAGGAGCCAGAGAGGTTCTCAAAGCCGCCGATCTGGCTGACCAGTCCGCTGGCGTTCTGGGCGGTGCCCCACGGCTGTCCGGTTCAGCATAGGGCGAGTACCTGTTGTCGTGGATCGGATGGTACGGGCGGGGGTGGCTTATC
>JANORU010000516.1:0-1512 GCA_031415475.1 Hyphomicrobium sp. | reverse complement strand
TTCCAAAGAAACGGCGTACTTGATTACGAACATGATGGAAGACGTGATCCAAAAGGGGACCGGTCAGGCGGCCAAAGTACTTGGGCGGCCGATTGCGGGGAAAACCGGCACTACGGATGAGTTTATCAATGCGTGGTTTATTGGTGGCGCGCCGAACTTAGTCACTGGTATCTACGTCGGGTTCGACGATCGACGGTCACTCGGCGAAACTGAATCGGGGGCGCATGCCGCGCTACCTATTTGGATCAATTTCATGCAAGTCGCGCTCAAGCCGCTCCCGGTCATGGCCTTTACCCTTCCGGAAGGTGTCACGTTCGTCAAGGTCGATCCTGCAACGGGATTACTGGAGGGCGAGGAGGGACAGGCGAGTACCGTCGAACTCTTTACCAAGGGCAGCGAGCCGACCCAAGCGACTCAGCGACGGCTGGACCCGATCGATTTTTATAAGCTGGATCAAATCCCCGAGGGGACGATGTAGGGCCCGGTTTGTTTGGTTCATCTGGTTTATTTGGTTGATTTGGTTCGTTTGGTTAGTTTCGTTCAACCAAACAAACGAGACAAACTAAACAAACCAAACAACGGTGTTTTCCCGCGGCCTGTCTGTATTAGCGATAGCATTGACGGATTGGAGGAGCGAGGGATAGACTTACGCCATGCGAGTACCTGCTCATAGAGCCACTTCAGTTCTAGCCGGCACACTCATCGTGCTCTTTTTCGCATTGAGCTTTAATGCCTATGCCTGTCTCCTGCCGGTGAGTGGCGTCACGGCTGGCGCAATGGGAGATGGCTGTTCGACTCCGGAGGAGCAGCCTGGCTATCAGTTCTGCGATACGTTTAAGACACTCGGCGTGCAGTCTGCCGATAAGACTCATTTCAGTAGTGACTGCCAAATTCTCTGTTCCGAAGACACTGCCTCACTAGCGCTTCTCGCTATCCTCTCATCGCCCGGCAACCGTTTGTCCGATCACCCTCCAATCGGTCCTCCGCAGGATCTTCTGCTCAAAATTTCCGTGCTTCGCATCTGATCTCCCTCTTCCTCAATCTGTCGTAGTTTCACTGTCACAACGTCTGTTGTTTGAAGCCTGGTCTTGGCGGACCAGTTTATTGTTTATGTGTTTCTCGCCTTAAGGCCGGAACCGAGACAGAGCTTCGAACCTTTGAGAACACTGGGAGGGTCTTCGCATGAGATGGCATGGACGACTCCATGGTCTGACCGTCGCGATCGTGCTTGTCATATTGTTGAGTGGCACGCAATCGAAGGCACAGGATGCCGATTCTGTTCCCAGGGATAGGCTGGTGCTGCCGGAATTGATCCAAGAAGTCTTGGCTCTAAATCCCGAGCTGGCAGCGACTCGTAAGCAATGGGAAGTTGCAACAAATCGGATTGCGCAGGTGCGGTCATTGGATGACCCAATCCTGTCCCTCCAATTGTGGAACGTCCCCCAGCCCTTCAATGTCGCGCGGACGGAGAACCATATCTTCGGTCTCTCGCAGAATCTCCCCTTTCCCGGC
>JANORU010000515.1:0-1805 GCA_031415475.1 Hyphomicrobium sp. | reverse complement strand
GAAGGCCGCTACCAGAAAGGCCGGGCGTCGGTGGATGAGTATCTGGATCAGACGTCTATTGCCAATCCGCACGTGAAACTCATCTATCGCACACCGGAAGGCGAGACGAAAGAATATCCACGGGCCTATCACGAACTGCCGCCCTCGCCGAAAGAAATCAAGCCCCATCCCTACGGCATCGAGTTCGGGATGCTCCTCAAGATGCTCCAGGAAACCAAGAGCGAGACGCTTTCGAGCTTTCTGTCGAGCGATTTCTGCCGGGTGCCGCCGGCGCTTGCGGATGAGATATGCAAGACAGCGAAGGTCTCGCCTAGGGCGAGGCCCCGTGATATTCGCGGGGCGATCGCCGAAACGCTCTACCATACTATTCAAGCGACGAAGATCATGGCGCCGCCGACCAACTGCCTCTCACCGATCGGTGAAAAGGCGATCCTCTCAGGTCTCTACAGACAGATTAAAGGCGAATTCTATACCGCCGTGAGCCGGCCCCCCTCCGTATATCGCGGCAATCCATTCATCATCGAAGCCGGGTTGGCCTTCGGAAAAGCGCCGGACAGTACGACGAAACCAGAGAAACCGGCGCAGCCGTTGGCGGAGGGAGAGCAGGAGGAGGGAGACTCGGAACTCGCCCGCGTAATTCGTTACGCAAACCGGGTACCGCTGCTCTATCAGCAATCTGCCTGCGCCTCGTTCAAGGCGGTGCTCGCGACGACCTGGCGTAACTATGGGATCTCTCAGTCTCGTGGAGCCTTGCCGGCCGGGCCGATGGTCATCTTCGTCCACATCGCCTCCGTGTGGGTGCCCTTTACCAGCGAGTCCAAAGAAGCGATCGCAGAGTATGACGAGATTCACAAGGACATTACCCTGGCGCTTCGCGAGTGCGGGCGGCGGCTTGGGCTCTTTCTGCGCCGGCGCGAGCGAGCGGCGGGTGAATACCGGCGGCGGAATATATTCGAGCTCTATATCGAGGAAGTGGTCGAAGCTTGTAACCGGTTGAAGGGGGGAAAGCTCCCAACCGAAAAGCTCAAAGCGCAGCTGCAGAAGATTGCCTCCTCGCGGACCGGCGGCAGCAAGACGGATGAAACACTCGGCAAGACCGGCGCAGGACCGGAAGGTCTGCCGCATTCCATCATCGTCACGGCTGAAGGAGTTGATGGAGCGGATTCTCTGCTGCCCGATGGATCGCCTTCCGGTCAGCCGTTAGCTGAAGTTCCTGATGAAATACAGGTCAAAGAAAAGCGGCCAACCTCGAAACCGGGACGGAAGCAGACCACAAAGGCTATGACTGGTAAGAAAGGCCTTGGTAAGGCTGTACCAGTCCCATCATTACCCAAGAAGGGCGCGTCCTCACAGCGGCATACAGGCGCAGTTCGCACAGGGCGCAAGGTTCACCTGACCGGGAAGAAAAAATAGGACGTGGCATGGCCAAAACGAAGATAACGAGGAATGGAGCGGTCGAGAAAAAACTGATCGGGCTGGCCGATCTGGTAATTACAGCCGCGCAAAAGGCAAAAGATCCGACGATGACGATTCCGATTCGTGCCCTTTCAAACGTCACGTTCAACGAGCGCAAGGGGCTGCTCGAGATGGGAAGTAAGAAGCAGTCCCGTTCATTTTTTAACGTCGGTATGGCCAAGAAATTCATGCAGACCATATTGGTCGCGGATGCCCTTTCCGAACTGCAGCGCGCGGAATTGACGACCTCGCTCAGAGAGATCTACTACCGGACCAAGCACACCATCCAGGACTCGCACGAGAATACGTTCGACACCCAGGACGAATCGGACCCGATCATTGAAGATCTG
>JANORU010000514.1:0-4698 GCA_031415475.1 Hyphomicrobium sp. | reverse complement strand
CATCGGTCAGCAACGCAGCCGCAACTTTGCCGTGGCTAATCATGAGGTCGCGCTGCAGATCGAGTTTATCCGGAGCCTCCGCCGAAAGTGCCTCGCGCATCGCCAGACTTTCGCGAAACGCGGCAAGCGCTTCGGTTGTCTTGCCGTCAATCGCGAGAACCTCCCCGAACTTTTCGTGAGAGACCGCGAGGTTTTCCTTGTCGAGGCTCGTGAGCCTGCCCGCCGATTTCAGTTCATTCGTTACGGCAAAGCTCTTGCGGAATGCTTCGAGTCCTTCGGCGTGCCGCCCCAGATCGGTCAACGCATCGCCAAGGCGGTCATAACTCGCCGCCAGGGCCGAATGCCATTCAATCTCGCTTTGCTTAATCTTCGACAGGGCCTCAAACGCCGCCACAGCGGACGTCGCATCCGAGAGTGCGCCGTTCTTGTCGCCTTGTTCGCGGAGCGTGTTGGACAATTGCGCGAATGCCAATCCTTGGCTAGCGAGGAGCTCAGGCCGTTCGCCGCCGACTTTCGACAAATCCAGCGTGAGTGAACGCGCTTCGCCCAACACGTCGATGATAAACTTGAGAGGAATATCCTTCTTGCCGCGAAACCTCTCGGCAAGATTCCCGACTAGATTGTTGGCGGTCTTCGTGCCCTGAGCCAACACTTGCTCGACGCGCTGCTTCTCAACATTGGCCTGCCAAGCCGCCCAACCTGCAAGAACAGCCAGACCTGCCAAACCGGCAGCGGCACTCCACGCGGTCGCCAGCGCGCGCCGCTGCTGGCGCAGCTCATCTGACAGCAAATCCTCTTTTGGAACGCCATGAATGGTCGCCGCGAAATCGGCCGCGCGGGTGAGAAAATCCGAGTTCCTCTTGCTCGCCCGTTCGTCGCCCTCGCGATAGGCCGTCAAATCAATCCATTTTGGCTCGCTTGCGAACTTACCGGCCAGCGCCGGCGGCAGCGGATGCTCTTCAAGAGTTTTGAACGACTTTGCTGCCTCGTCCCACTCCAGGCGGCCCGCGCACAGGCCGATGAGCAATTGATCTGTACCTTTCGAGGCCAACCAATGCTCAACTTCCTTGTTGACCCAGATCGACTTGGCCGCTTCTGGCGAGGCCAGCAGGATGAGGTAGCGCGACCGGGTCAAGGCATCGACGATGGCCGGCCAGAGTTGAGGGGTCGCCGCCAAACTCGTATCGTCGCGAAAGACGCGCAACGCGCGGCGCTGCCACCACGGCCGGCCGATATCCTGCACCACCGCCTGCAGGGCGCGGGCGATTTTCTTATCCTTGGCGTGACTATAAGAAACGAACGCGTCGTAGGTCTTCATGACTGCAGACCCCAAATAAAAACTGGGCAGTCAACGTGCAATGAAAATGTGTGCGTGAGACGCTAGCTCAACAGTGCCGCGTTTCAAGTTTAATTATTCAATTCGCATAGGGATCACGGAGCAGCCGCGCCTATAGACAAAGGCCCCAGGCGCGAGCCCAGGGCCTTTTCAGATTTCGACTGCTATGCGGTTTGCGATCAGCCCAAGCGCGCCAGCACCGCGAGTAACAGCAGCGCGACGATGTTGGTGATCTTGATGGCCGGGTTGACGGCCGGACCGGCGGTATCCTTGTAGGGATCGCCGACCGTGTCGCCGGTCACCGAAGCCTTATGCGCCTCCGACCCCTTCATGTGCTTGACGCCATCCTTGTCGATGAAGCCGTCTTCGAAGCTCTTCTTGGCGTTGTCCCAGGCGCCGCCGCCCGAGGTCATCGAGATCGCAACGAAGATGCCGGTGACGATCACGCCGAGCAGCATGGCGCCGACCGCCGAGAACGCTTCACCCTTGCCGGCCACCGCGCTGATGACGAAGAACAGTACGATCGGTGACAACACCGGCAGTAGTGACGGCACCACCATTTCCTTGATCGCCGCCTGCGTAAGCAAATCGACAGCGCGGGCATAGTCCGGCTTTTCAGTGCCCTTCATGATGCCGGGCTTGGTCTTGAACTGGCGGCGGACTTCTTCCACCACCGAGCCCGCCGCGCGGCCGACCGCCGTCATGGCCATGCCGCCAAACAGGAATGGGATCAGGCCGCCGAGCAGCAAACCTGCCACGACGTAGGGATTGGCGAGGGAGAAGTCGACGACCACGCCCTTGAAGTACTGGAACGAGGTTGACCCCGGCTTGTTGGCCTCGGTGATGAATTGATTGAGGTCGGAGCTGTAGGCGGCGAACAGCACGAGCGCGCCAAGACCGGCCGAGCCGATGGCATACCCCTTGGTCACGGCCTTCGTGGTGTTGCCAACCGCGTCGAGCGCGTCGGTCGAGCGCCGCACTTCCTTGGGCAAGCCGGCCATTTCGGCGATACCGCCGGCGTTGTCGGTCACGGGGCCAAAGGCGTCGAGCGCGACGATCATGCCGGCGAGGCCTAGCATCGTCGTCGTCGCGATCGCAGTGCCAAACAGTCCGCCGAGATTGAACGTGATCAAGATGCCGGCAACGATGGCCAGGGTCGGCAGCGCGCAGGCTTCGAGTGACACAGCTAAGCCCTGAATGACGTTGGTGCCGTGACCGGTCACCGACGCCTGACTGATCGAGCGAACGGGGCGGAATCCAATGCCCGTGTAGTACTCGGTGATCCAGACGATGAGGCCGGTCAGAGCCAGGCCGACGAGACCGCACTGGAACAGGCTCGCACCCGTGATCGCCAGGTCGCCGACCTTTCCGACTTCGCCGAAGCCGCCGAGCACATACTGCGTCGACGCATAGAGACCCGCGATCGACAGCACGGCCGAGGCTATGACGCCGCGGTAGAGAGCACCCATGATCGAGCCGTTGGCACCAAGCCGGACGAAGAGCGTCCCAATGATCGAGGTGATGATGCACGCCCCGCAGATCGCAAGCGGATAGACCATCAGGGCCGCGAGGTTCGGCTGACCGGCGAAGTAGATCGCCGCCAGAACCATCGTCGCGACCACTGTCACGGCGTAGGTTTCAAACAAGTCCGCGGCCATACCGGCGCAATCGCCGACGTTGTCGCCGACGTTGTCGGCAATCGTTGCCGGATTGCGCGGATCGTCTTCGGGAATGCCGGCTTCGACCTTGCCGACGAGATCGGCGCCGACGTCAGCGCCCTTGGTGAAGATACCGCCGCCGAGACGGGCGAAGATCGAAATCAGGGACGCGCCAAAACCGAGCGACACAAGCGCATCGACGACCTCGCGGCTGGCGGGTTCAAGACCCAACGGTCCGGTGAGAACCATGTAGTAGACGGCGACGCCGAGCAGTGCGAGGCCCGCAACCAGCATGCCGGTGATGGCGCCCGCTTTGAAGGCGATGTCGAGACCCTTGGCCAGCGACTGGGTAGCGGCCTGGGCCGTGCGCACGTTGGCGCGCACCGACACGTTCATGCCGATATAGCCGGCAAGGCCCGACAGCACGGCGCCGATCAGGAACCCGGCGGCCTGCAGTGGTCCGAGCAGAAGCCACGCCAGCACGAAAATCACCGCGCCTACCATGCCAATGGTCTTATACTGACGGTTGAGATAGGCCTGCGCACCCTCGCGGATGGCACCGGCGATTTCCTGCATCCGGGCATTGCCGGCATCGGCCGCCATCACCTGTTTGGCGGTGATGTAAGCGTAGAGGATCGCCAGCGCCCCGCAGGCGATGATCCCCCAAAGTATGTCTGTCATAAGTAGCTCCCCTAGCGCCGGACCATCGAACCCAAGAGGAAGTGGAGCGGCGGCACCCTCTCGGCGCCAGCTTCGCTCCCCGGCTTGTGAACCCCCGAGTCGTACGCGCCGGACCATGCCAAATGCGGCATCGCGTTGCAACACGGCCGCCCGCGCAGAAACGTGGACGAAAGTCGCACCCAGCCCCATTTTTCTGGGGGTTAGGACGGCACTTTAGGCCAACTTGGCCGTCTCTGTGGCATGGTCGGTGGTCTTGATATTCGGCCCCGGGGCGTGCTTACCGTTTTCGCCTCCCGGACCTGGCTCCCGACACAGAGGACACCACTCGTGAACATTTTCGACGTTGTGAACGCGGCCCAAGGCGGGCAGGCGGTTGGCGAATTGGCGAAGTCGTTCGGCCTCGCGCCCAAAGATGCGCAAGCGGTTCTCAAAAGTGTGCTGCCCGAACTCACCAGCGCGGTGGCGCGTAACACCCTCAATCGCGGCGGCATCGCCGACCTGATCGACGCGCTTGGCAAGACCGATTTCCAAAAGAGCGTCGCGTCCGCTGGCTCGCTTGATGGGGCGAGCGTCGAAGCTGCCGGCAACGCAGCGCTGGCAACGATCCTTGGCTCCAAGCACGCGAGCCGGAAGGTCGCCGACCGCGCAGCGCGGGATACCGGCGTCAGCAGCGATGTGATCCGCAAAATGCTCCCCGCCATCGCCGCGATGACCATGGGTGGCGTCGCCAAAAAATCGAGCGGCGCACTCGGCGACATTATCGGCCAGCTTGGCGCACTCGCCGGTTCGCCATTACCGCTGCCCGGTGAACCGCCGATCGGCCGCACCGATAGGGGTGGAACAACGGACGATTGGACGAGCGGGCCGCGATCGCCGGTTCCAGAAATTCAGCCGCGCGCGGGCGGTGATGTTGGCCGCCAATCGCCGCTCCCAATCCCTGGCGACAACATCCCTGATATTCCGAGCCGCGACAGCCCTTATGGTGATCTGCCTGATATCATTCGCCGGGGCGGCGTGCGGTTG
>JANORU010000513.1:0-5165 GCA_031415475.1 Hyphomicrobium sp. | reverse complement strand
GCACTTGACCGTGTAGTTGGCGGCTTGCGAGACCGGCGCAACCGCCGTGCCAGCAATCAACAGAGCAGCTGCGGCCGCCGCGATCGCGGGGCCCGATTTGACTTCGAACTTCATGGACGTTTTTTCCTTCCCAGGTTGGGCCAATAGCGGCCGCGTTGCATAAAGACGCGGCCCCCTTGAGTCTGAGCGGCTCACATCCTCTTAGGCTACGCGCGACCGCTCACCGGGTTTCACATTTCTTCACAACATTCACTGCGAGCGCGATGGCGGGCGTTGCATGCGATCAACTGTTTCGGCGAGTTGCGGCGGATCGAATACAGGTAACGAGCAGACGCGGTCGGAACAGGCAAACGCCGCCGGCTCGCCGAGATCGGGATAGCGCACATCAGGATTGAGCATCGCGCCCTCGCGCTTGTCCCACCAGTCAACACGCTTGTAGAGGGTTGGATAAGATCGGCCCGCCGCGTGCAGCGCGATGGCCCGGGAATCTGATTTCTCGCCGACGACTGTGATGTGCGCCGGTTCGCTGCCGATTTCAGCATCGGTCAGCAGAATTCCGGGCAGTGCGCGCGGCAGATCGCCATGAGTTTCGGCGGCGATGTATTTGCCGCCATGTTCGGCCATCGATTTGAACATCTCATCTCCGAGATAGCGATGGAGACGGTTTGCCAGTCGCGTTGCTTGCGTTTGTTCTTCAAGCGGTTTCGCCGGGTTTGTAAACACGCCGACACCGGCTTCCGCTGTCAACGTCGTCAAGAATCCGCCCGCCGTATCTTTGAACCGCGCGGCGAGCGATTGGCCGGCGCGTTGAGCGGCGACGAGCCACTGCCGGTCGCCGGTCGCGGCATAGAGATCGATCAGCGCATGGCCCATGGCGACCGTATCCGATAGGAACGGCCCGCCGCGATCTATGTCGCCGTGAGCGAAACCGCCACTGTCGAGTGACCGATTGGCGAGGACCCAGCGGCCTGCTGAAGTCGCTGCGTCGAGTGCCGCGACATCTCCCGTGGCTGCTGAATACGCCGCAAGGCCACTGATTGCCCAGCCGTTTTCGCGCGCGTAAGACTTGGTATCAACGCGCGGACGGCGGCCAAGCGCCGAGCGTTTCTCCGCACTCAGCGCATAGTAGGCCTTGCCCGGGATCGTCGCATCGACGTCGGCATCCTGGCTTGTATAGAACGCGCCATCTGCGCTCTTAAGCACCGTCGTCAGATAGCGGGCGATGTCTCGTGCTGCCTCAAGATAAGCTGGCGTCTTCCAGAGCGCATAAGCAGCTGAGTATTGCCGAAGGCCATTCGACTGGTACCACATGATTTTTTCATAGTGCGGCGACTTCCAATCGGCTTGGTCGGAGTATTGGAAGATGCCACCCTCCTCGCGATCGATGAGATTGAGGGCCGCATCGAGCGTGGAACGCGCGCGCTTGCCGGCGGCCTGATCGCCGCGCGAGGCCAACCGCAATTCCCAGTCCATGCTGTCGGCATCGATGAATTTGTGGACGTCGCCCCAACCGCCGTAGGTCTCGTCATAGGAGGCGACGCTGCGCTGGATGAGTGCCGCCCGATAGTCCGCAGTCAGCAACGGGCTGCCCGAAGGCTTGATGTCCGGCTCATCGGTGACCGACGGGCCCGGAGAGGGATCCTTGATGATCGCATCGAGCAGGGACGCCATGCCTTCGGGCTCTATATAACCGCGACGCTTGACGATCTCCTTGCCGTCGGGAGCAAAAATAATGGTCGCCGGCCATCCCCAGTCGCCATACCGGCTCGACAGATCGGGATGGGCGTCCTGGTCGGCGCGCACCGTCAGATATTTGGACTTGAGAAGCGCCACCACTTTCGGATCGCGGTACGTAGTCTCCTCCATCACATGGCACCAATGGCACCACACGGCTTCCAGATCGAGAATGACGAACCGGTTTTCCTGGCGCGCCTTGTCGAATATATCCGCCGTCCAGGGCTGCCAGACGAGGTCGTCGCGCGACCAAGCGGGGATCGAGCCGAGCATGATCATGCTGGCGGCCAATAGAAATCGCCGGACCATTCCATCCTCCACGACGCCTCGTGCGCGTGAACGGACTACGATCCGCGGTGGCCAGGAGTTTCAAACGGGCGGGCGTTTCCCAATCAATGTTGGATTTTAGGTTGACCTATCAAAGCGCCAACGCCGGCTCTAGACCGAGTGGCCAATGTAGCGCCGGTAGAGAAGCACCGTGGCCGGCAGCAGTACGAGATCGGCAATCAGGGACGAAACCAGCGTGACGCCGCAGATCATGCCGAAGGTACGAAGCGAGGGAAGATCGGAAAACATGGTCACGCCAAGACCGAAGGCCAGAACAATCGTGGTGAGAATGATGGCCGGGCCGACCAGCACACGCGCGCGGCGAATGGCGTTCTCCGGTGGCTCCCCGGCGCGCTCCTCCAGCCGCAAGCGGTTCAGGAAATGGATCAGCGCATCGATCCCGAGGCCGAACACGACGAGCAGCGCGATGACCGAGGAAAACTCAAGACCGCCGCCGGTCGCCCACAGCAGGGCTCCCGATGTCACGACCGGGAATAGTCCCGGCAGTATCGAAATCACGCCGACAAACAACGATCTGAACGCCAAAGCCAACAGGACGGCTGCGACCGCAACACAAATCGGAATGCTTGCATCGAGCTGATCGATCATCCGCGCGCTGTTGCGGGCGGCAATCGCCGGCAATCCGGTCACGGCAATTTCGTACCCTGGATTGGCCTTTCTGACCGGTTCGAGGGCCGCGTCGATCTTGTCGACGACGGGCAGTATCTTACTGGCATCAATATCCGGCAACCGTGCCGTCACCAGAACGGCAGTTTCGTCGGCATCGATAAAGCGGCGGACCAGATGTTCCGGCAGCAGGTCGACGTACCTCTTGATGGTTTCGACGCGGGCGTCGCCGGCCGCTTCGAGCCAGCGTCTCAGGCTGTCGAGGGACCAGACATTGCCGAGCCCAGCTGCCTTTTCCAGGACATCGTGCGCCTGCTTGATCACCGCCAGCGTTCCGACGTCATAAAGACCAATTCCGGGTTCGCCCGGTTCCTTGGCTTTTTGCCACTGGATCATGACATGGACAGGATTGGCGCCGGTCAGCTTCTTGTCGAGCTTGCCGGTTGCCGCCAAGGCTTGCTCGCGATCCGGAACCTGGTCCGCTAGGCGATAGCTCGGCTCAAGCGCGATGTGGGCTAGGCCAAAGACGACAAAGAACAAGAGACCCGCCAAGGTATAAGTCCACGGATGGCGCACCACGTTGTCGACCAGACGGCCGACGCCTTCTCCGAGCCAATCCATCAACCGGTCGGACGGCGAGACCTCGCGCGACAGTGTCTGCTCGTTGCGAATTAGTAGTACGGCCAGCAATGGCAGAACCAGCATGACCGCGATAAACGAAATGCCGGTCGATAGACTTCCGGCCTGTCCAAACGTCCGGATCAGCGCCGACTCGGAGAACAAGAGCGCCAAAAATGACAGCAGCGTTGCTCCATGGGCAATGACACATGCCGGTCCGACGACCCGCATGGCAAACCGCACGGCATCTTTCTTGTTGTCGCCTTCCCTGAGCCTGATCCGGATGGCTGAGACGAGTTGCATGGAATCGGCAAAGCCCATCACCATGATGAGCGGCGTCATGACGTTGAGAAACAGGTTCAGCTTGAAATCGAGCCAGCCGAGCAAGCCGAGCGACCACAGCACCGCGAGCACAGGCGGCCCGGCGGCGATCAACATCAATGAAATGCGCCGGAAAAAGATGGCGGCGATTGTCGCGCCGAACAATAGCCCGAGGCCATTGTAGACAATCTGATCGCGCTCGACCGCATTGCGGATTTCGAGCTGCATGACGGGGGCGCCGGTCAACTTGGCTTTGAGGCCGGTATCCTTGAGTTCGCCGTCGATGACGTTTTGAATTCCGGCAATCACGGTCCTCGCCGATTGCTCGGCAACAACCGCCCGGTCGAGGGCAATGACGACGAGCGCCAATTCGCCATCATCGGACAGGAACTTGCCCTTGACGATATCGTTTGATTTCAGCCGGGCAATCATGTCGCCGAAGGCCTGTTCGTCGGCCGGCAACTCGTCAGGCACGACGGGTGCCGCATAGCCGCTCTCGTCCGGCTTGCCGCGCGCCGACAGCATGGATACAAGCCCGCCGACGCCATCGGCGAGCTGTAGCTCGATGACGGTCCGGTTCATGGTTTCAAGACCCTTGCGGCTTAACAGGTCCTTGCCTTCAACGACCACAAGCACGTCGTACTCGCTCGACGGAAACCGCCGGTCGATCTGCTCGTACTGCTCGAATTCTTTGGTGTCGGTGCGAAACAGTTCCGAGAGACTGTCATCAACTTTGAGGCGCAGCACACCGAGCGCGGCCAACGATGACAAAACGATGATCAGCAGTGCGGACAGCCAAGGGACGTTGACAGCAACGAGGCCAAGTTTATCAAGCCCAAACGAGTACAAGCTGGAACGGCTCGTCTCGTCACCGGATCCACTATCTGGGCTCATGTCCTCCCGTTCCTCCGCTCCCGGATTGGCTTTGTTTCTTTGTTTATTGTGAGTTCCGCACGTATCCGCATGCGACGTGAACCGGAATCACCGCCAACCAAGAGAAGGGTTGCATCGGCGAACATGGACTGGCAAGTCCCAGGCCTCTATTGTTGCGAGATAGCCGCAGCGCGCAACCGGGACGAGCACGTGATCACAGCTGATAAGTCCCTCGACGCGCGCGGCCTGAAGTGCCCGCTGCCGGTCCTGAAAGCCAAAAAAGCGCTTGGCGAACTGGCGTCCGGCCAACTGCTGGCGGTCCTTGCCGACGATCCTGGCGCCCAAAATGACTTCGAAGTGTTGTGCGCCACCACCGGCGACAGCCTTGTCGAATCAAGCGAAGCCGATGGCGTTTTGACAGTCGTGATCCGCCGCGCGTGAGGCGGCATGGGATAGCCTTGACAGGCCCCAGGGCCGCTCGCATAACGGCGGCTCTTTCGTGGGAAAAACCTCGCGAGGGCGGTTAGCTCAGCGGTAGAGCACACCCTTCACACGGGTGGGGTCGCAGGTTCGATCCCTGCCGCGCCCACCAGAATAAGTAATAAAAATCAATCCATTATTCGCAGGTCAGTGACTCACTCAACGCGTCAGCACCTTAAAGGAAC